>DATNEW010000007.1 GCA_035606695.1 Gemmatimonadaceae bacterium | reverse complement strand
CACCGGTATTCCAAACCGCGCGCTGTTCCGCGACCGCGTGAAGCACGCGATCGCGCGCGGCGCGCGTACCGGCTTCGCGCCGGCGGTGCTCTTTCTGGACATCGACAACTTCAAGGCCGTCAACGACGGCTTGGGTCACGTCGCGGGCGACGAGCTGCTGTGCATCGTCGCCAATCGGCTGCACGCTGTCGTGCGCACGTCGGATACATGCGCCCGACTCGGCGGCGACGAGTTTGGCGTGCTGCTCGAGGAGTCGGCGGAAGGTCCTGGCACCGACCAGGTCGGCGATGCGGCTGCCGGCGCCGCGCACGTCGCCGAGCGCATGATCGCTTCGCTCAAGCGGCCATGCCCGGTCGGCGGCACCGAGATTTCCGTCTCCGCGAGCATCGGTATCGCCGTCATCGACCCCAGCGAAGACGACATCGACGTATTGCGAAATGCTGATGTCGCCATGTACCGCGCGAAAGCAAGCGGCAAGGGCTGCTATCAGGTTTTCGAGCCGACGATGCACGAAGCGGTTCGCTCGCGTCTGAGCCTCGAGACGGAGTTGCGTCGCGGTGTCGAAAACTGCGCGGCCGGCGCAGCCTCGCCGTTCGTGCTGCACTACCAGCCGATCGCGTCGCTCGCGACGGGCGAAGTCAAGACGATCGAAGCGCTGGTGCGCTGGCAGCATCCCACACGAGGGCTCGTGCCGCCGCTCGAGTTCATTCCGATCGCCGAAGAGACGGGTCTCATCATCACCCTCGGGCGGTGGATTCTCGGCGAAGCATGCCGGCAGACTCGCGAGTGGCAGAGTCAGTCGCCGAACGCGGCGGATGTGGGCATCACGGTAAATATTTCCGCGCGGCAGCTCGCGGAACCGCAGCTCGTCTCCGACGTCGCCGCGGCGCTGCACACCTCGGGGCTGCAACCCGAGTTGCTCACGCTGGAGATGACGGAGAGCTTGCTCGTCGACGACAGCGCGGCCATGCTCGCGCGGCTCGGCGCGCTCAAGGCGCTCGGTGTGCGTCTCGCGATCGACGATTTCGGCGCCGGTTATTCGTCGCTGCGCTACCTCGATCGATTCCCGGTCGATCTTCTCAAGATCGACAAGTCATTCATCGACCACCTCGGTGGTCCGAAGCGCGAGTCACCGCTCGCGCGCGCGATTCTCGGTCTCGGCCGCGAGCTCGGCGTACAAGTCGTGGCGGAAGGCATCGAGACCGCGGGACAATGGTCGCGCCTCCGTGCGCTGGGTTGCGAGCTCGGACAGGGCTACTATCTGTCGCGGCCAGTACCGGCTCACGCCGTGCCGGCGTTGCTGGAAGCGCGACCGGGGGCGTGATCGAACGGGCGTGCTCCGTCTCTCACCGGTGCACGGATGATTGCGCCGCGACTCGCCATGCCGCGCGCCGCATCGAGCGTGCGTGCCAGGTAAGGCGCCGTTCGACTCCGTGATACGCACGCGACGTCGGCGGGCGCACCCGCCGCCACGATCTCGCCACCTTCGTCGCCCGCGCCCGGCCCGACGTCGATGACCCAGTCGCTCGACGCGATGACGTCCATGTCGTGCTCGACGACGATCACGGTATTGCCGGCCGAGACGAGTCCGTCGAGCTGTCGCACGAGGCGTTCGACGTCGGCGGGATGCAAACCGGTCGTCGGCTCGTCGAGAATGTAGAGCGTGCTGCCGCGCGAGGTGCGTTGCAGCTCCGTCGCCAGCTTGATGCGCTGCGCCTCGCCGCCCGAGAGCTCGGTGGCGGGCTGTCCGAGCCGCAGATAGCCGAGCCCGACTTCGCGCAGCACGTCGAGCGACCGCGCGACATGCTCCTCTTCAGCGAAAAATTCACGGGCGCGGTCCACCGTCATGCCGAGGACTTCGGCGATGTTCTTGCCGTTGTAAGTAATCTCTAATGTCTTGGCGTTGTACCGCGCACCGCCGCACGTGGGGCACGGCGCATACACACTCGGCAGGAAGAGAAGCTCGACGCAGACGAATCCCTCGCCCTCGCAGTGCTCGCAGCGTCCCTTCGCGACGTTGAACGAGAAGCGGCCCGCATCGTAGCGGCGAGCCCGCGCCGCTTTCGTCGATGCGAACAACTTGCGGACGTGATCGAACAGGCCGGTGTACGTGGCGAGGTTGGATCGCGGCGTACGGCCAATCGGCTTTTGATCGACGCGCACGAGACGCTTGATGGTCTCCATGCCGCCGGCGATGCGGCCGCTCGTTTCGACCGCCGCGCTTCGTTCCAGCGCTTCTTCATCGTCGTCGAGCTCCGGCGCCGCATGACCGAGCGCGCCCGCGACCAGCTCGACGAGCGCCTGGCTCACGAGACTCGACTTGCCGGAACCCGACACGCCGGTCACCGAGGTCAACACGCCAAGCGGGAATTCGACGTCGAGGTCGACGATGTTGTTGCGGCGAACGCCTTCGAGGGATAACCATCCTTTCGCGACACGCGGAATGCGCGGCTTCACGGTGTGCTCGCCGAACAGATACCGCCGGGTCTTCGATGTCTTCACGTCGGCGAGACCAGCCGTCGGGCCGCTATAGAGCACGATGCCGCCGTGCTCGCCCGCCGCCGGCCCAACGTCCACGATCCAGTCGGCCTCCTTTACGACGTCCAATTCGTGCTCGACGACGAACAGCGAATTGCCGCCGGCCTTGAGCTGCCGCAACGCGGTGAGCAGTGCCTCCGTATCCGCGGGATGCAAGCCCGCCGACGGTTCATCGAGCACATACACCACGCCGAACAAGTTCGAGCGCACTTGCGTCGCGAGCCGCAGTCGCTGCAGCTCCCCCGGCGACAGCGTCGGCGTGCTCCGATCGAGCGAGAGGTAGCCGAGTCCCAGATCGAGCATCACGTCCATGCGCGTCACCAAGTCCTGCGCGATGCGCTCCGCCACGATCGCCCGCTCGGCATGCTCTCTCGCGAGGTCGCGCACGTGCGGCGCCGTTCCGTCAGCCGCTGGACGCATCACTTCGGCGAGACGCTTGATCGGCATCCGCGAGATGTCGGCGATATCGTAGCCCGCGAACGTCACCGCGAGCGATTCTCGCTTGAGGCGTTTTCCGCCGCACATCGGACACTCGGCGCTTTCCATGAATTGTGATACACGTTTCTTCATGGACGCGCTCTGTGTCTTCGAGAACGTCTCCAGCACGTACTTTCGCGCGCCGGTGAAGGTGCCCATGTAGTCGGGTTCCTGCTTCTTCCGCATCGCGCGCTTCGCTTCCTCGAGCGACGAGTGCGCCCATACCGGCACCTGCGGCTGCTCGTCGGTGAAGAGCAGCCAGTCGCGCGTCTTCTTCGGCAAGTCGCGCCAGGGCACGTCGATGTCGATGCCCATCGTCGTCAGGATATCGCGCAGATTCTGGCCTTGCCACGCGCCGGGCCACGCCGCGATCGCGCGCTCGCGAATGGTCAGCGAGTCGTCAGGCACCATCGACCGCTCGGTCACTGCATACACACGCCCGAGTCCGTGGCATTCGGGACAGGCCCCCTGGGGGGTATTCGGAGAGAAGTCTTCGGCGTGGAGCTCCTCGTGCCCGCGCGGATATTTCCCGGCGCGCGAGTACAGCATGCGCAGCAGATTCGAGAGCGTCGTCACGCTGCCGACGGACGACCGCGTCGTCGGTGCGCCGCGCTGCTGTTGCAGTGCCACCGCCGGGGGTAGACCGTCGACCTCATCCACATCGGGCACCGACATCTGATCGAACAGCCGGCGGGCGTACGGCGAGACTGATTCGAGGTATCGCCGCTGAGCTTCGGCGTAGAGCGTTCCGAACGCGAGCGACGACTTGCCCGAGCCGGAAACTCCGGTGAAGACGACGAGCGCGTCGCGCGGAATGTCGACGCTGACGTCTTTCAGATTATGCTCGCGCGCCCCGCGGACTTTGACGAATCCGGTGAAATTGTCGGCCATGTCGGGTGCACCGAAGAAATATCCGAGCCAATGCCGATCACACGACGTACGTTGCCGGTGGAAAGCGCGCTCGGCAGTAGTCGCGAACGTCGTTCAGCGCGCTCGGGCGAGCAACGCGTTCACCACGGCAAGCAGCGCCTTCGGCAAATGCTCCGGCTGGCGCAGCACCGTGTGCCCTGCCCTCCCGAACAAGCGCGGCAGATACTCCGACGCGTCTGCATCAACGGTGAGACAATATGGAAACACGCCCGACGCGCGCGCCTCGAACACGGCTTGACGCGTATCCTCGACACCGTAGCGATCCTGGTAATCGATATCGTGCGGCCTGCCGTCGGACAGAATGAGCAACAGGCGATGCCCCGCCGACTGCCGCGCCAGTTGCGCGGTCGCGTGCCGAATCGCGGCGCCGAGCCGGGTGAATCCGTCCGGCTCGATGGCGCCGATGCGCTCGTGAACGCTGCGCCCGTTCGGCTCACTGAAGTCCTTGATTACCGACAACTTCACGTTCGAGGCGCCCTGCCCGCCGAACGAATAGATCGCGTAGAGGTCGCCGAGCGCGTCGAGGGCTTCGCTCGCGAGAAACGATGCGATGCGCTCGACGTCGATGATGCGCTGACCGTGTCCGAGCGGCCGGTCGGTGGAGTTGCTGGCGTCGATGAGCACGGCGATTGCGACACCGCGTCGCGCCGGCCGAGCGTCGACATACAACCGATCGTCGAACGGCCGGCCGATGCGCCGATCCACCGCGGCCTCGACGAGCGCATCGCTGTCGAGCTCCGACCCGGCGCGCTGCCGGCGCAGCAGCGTGCGCCGCGCGCGAAACTTTTCGAACTGGTGGCGAATGCGCCGTACCGTCGCACCGTGCTCGTTCATCGCCGCGCGGATCCACGCGTCATCTCCACTGCGCGGTTTGTGAACCCGCACGGCGACGGCGCGGCGCACGTACGCGCCGCGATCGACACTCCACTCGTCGTAGTGCGTCGGCGGCGGCAAATCGTCGGGCGCTCCGAGCTGCAATTCCGCGGGCGCGTTCCACGCCGAATCGTCCTGGCTCTCGGCGGTAGGCTCGCCGGGCACCTCGGTCGGACGTTCAGATTCTTCTGAAGTGTCGGCCTCGTGCTCCTCGCTCGATGACTCCGCGGAATCCGCGGCGGCGGCCTCCGTCGGCGGTCCGTCGTCTGATGGACGCGTGGAGTCCTGTTGGTCGCGCTTGTCGTCGGGCTTCGCGTCGGTGTTGCGCGCACGTTCACCCGAAGGCGGCTCGCCCCAAATCGGCGCGAGCGGCAACCCGCGGTAGCGCGCCCGCGACGCGCGAATCGTTCGCGCTTCCTCGCGTGCCCACGCGAGCGACGCCTCGGGATTCAGCGACGGTTCTTCGAGCTCGTCCGGCCTCGACACCAGGAGCGCGCGCAACCGCAACTCGACCGCGCGTTCGACTTCGCTCATCCGCCCGATCGAAGGGCGATGTGCCGCCGCATCGCGACGCTCCCGCTCGAGCAGCTCGGCCATACCGTGGTGGTCGCGCGCAATGCGCGCATCGATCGTCGCTCCTTCGCGCATGAGATACAGGTCGCGCTCGAGCATGTCGCTCGGCAGGGCGACCGCGACCGTCCCGCGCGCGAGTCGCTCCGCCTGCTCGAGGGCGAGCAGCCGATACCGCGTCAGCGCCGGCGCGTCGGCCCGCATCTCGAGGTGACTCGGCAGCAGGACGTTGTCACCTTCGCAGCGAGCCATCGCCGGACCCACGCCGAGCCCGAATCGGGCGCGCGCGCGCAGTGACACGCCACGTGAGTGGGCATCCGAAAGCGGCGAGATGGATATCGCACGACCATAGAGCGCCGTCAGAAACAGCTCGAGGCGCCGATGGACGTCCTCGAGCGGCACCGCCTCGTGTCGCGGACCGACGCGACGGACCAGCCGCTCGCGCCACCCCTGGAAACCCGACCGAATGCGGTGCCGCGCCTTGAGAAGCCACCGGCGCGGCCGAGCGCGCCACGAGATGCCCTGCATTAGAGTTTGCTCACATCGTCGCGGCGACGACGTCGTCGATCGCGACGACGAGATCCGGATCATCGGTGAGCGGTCCGATGATCGCCGACCGGCACGCCTCGCTCGGCGAAATTCCATCGGCGATCAAGCGCGCCGCGGAGACGAGGAGACGCGTCCCTGGCCCTTCGACGAGCCCCTGTTCCTTGAGATGGCGCACACGTCGCCCCAACTCGACGAGCGCCTTCGCGACCGCGGGCCGCACGCCGCTCTCGTGACGCACGATTTCCGCCTCCACATTCGGCGCCGGAAAATCGAAGCTCAATGTCACGAACCGTTGACGCGTGCTGGGCTTCAGGTCTTTGATCGCGTGCTGATAGCCCGGGTTGTACGAGATGACGAGCTGAAATCCCTCCGCTGCGCCGACCAGCTCGCCGGTCTTCTCGATCGGCAGAATGCGGCGATCGTCGGTGAGCGGGTGGATCACGACGATCGTATCCTGGCGCGCCTCGACGACCTCGTCGAGATAACAGATCGCGCCGATGCGCACCGCGGTCGTCAACGGACCGTCGATCCAGATCGCTTCGTCGCCCCGAATGATGTATCGCCCGGTGAGGTCGCTGGCCGACAGGTCGTCGTGACACGCGATCGTCACGAGCGGGCGGCCGAGCTTCCACGCCATGTGTTCGACGAACCGCGTCTTCCCGCAGCCCGTCGGTCCCTTGAGCATCACCGGCAGCCCGCGTTGATGACAGCGCGCGAAGACGTCGACCTCGCTGCCCGTCGACAAATAGTATGGCTCGCGCTCGAGACGCTGATATCCGCGCTGGTCGCCGATGTCCATTGTATGCATTTCTTAAGATGCCTCGGAACGGCGATCAAAACGAGGTGCACGAGCCGCCTGCCCGAGCGACCGCGGCGAAACGCTTCATGCCGAGCGAGTTCGACGGGCCCAACGGCATCGGTCTCGGACTTGCGTTGCATGCGCACCAAACTACCGGAGCTACCTGAATGTCCGCCCCTCGCACGGTCACACTCTGTGGCCGGGCTCTCGATGAGCCTGGACACGTCTGCGCGTTCTTCGACTCACGCCACGAGGAATACGAGATCCTCGTACCCTATTTCAAGGAAGGCCTCGACCTCGACGAGCAGGTGATCAACATCGTCGACGGCCATCGCCACCGCGACCACTGCGCCCGCCTCGCGGCTCGAGGCATCGCCGTCGATGAGGCGATGGCCGACGGTCGGCTCGCCGTGCTGACCGCGGAGGAGACGTACACCAAGGGCGGCCGCTTCGGCGCCGAACGCATGTACGAGTTGCTGCAGTCGGCACTAGCCGACGCGGACCGCAATGGACGCCGCGTGCGGACATCAGGGGTGATGGATTGGGCGCTGAACGGCGCCGCCGGCACCGAGGAACTGATGGAGTACGAAGCGCGCGTGAACTTCCTCGTGCCCAAGTACGACTGCACGCTGCTCTGCGTCTACGACATCAACGAGATCAACGGCCGGATGATGATGGAAATTCTCTCCACACATCCGTACATCATTCACGGCCGAAAGATTCGCGAGAATCCGTACTACGTGCGGCCCGTCGAGCGCTTGCGCGAGGTACTGCTGCAAGACACTCCGGCCCCGCCGGCAGAAACGCAGTTGCAGTAGCAGTAGCAGTCACGACACGACGACGCGGCGGCGCTGCGCTTCACGGATTAGCGTGCCGCCGCCGCCGTGAATTCCGCCGGCCGCTCTCGCTTCGCCTGCGCGAGCGCTCGCGTGGCCCCCGCCGCATCGCGGTCTGTTCCATACACCGGCGTCCCGGGCTGTTGGCGCCACGAGTCGTCGAGAGTGCCGGCATCGATCGGATCGAACCCGAGCGAGTCGACGAGCTGCATGACCGCGGCCTTCGCCTTCTCATCATCGCCGGCCACGGGCAGCGCGATGCGATTCGTCGCACCCGGGGGCAAACCGCGCTCCATCAGATGCTTCGCATATATGTTGTTGAACGTCTTGATCACCGGCCGGCCAAGATGGTTCGACACCCACCGGCTCTCCGGCATGCCGTTCTCGATGTCGTCGATGCGGCCATCGCGCTGCTGCGGGTAGTAGTTGCCCGTGTCGATCACGATGGTGTCCGGCCGCGCCGCGTCGAACAGCCCCGCCGGCAGATCGGGAATGTTGCGCTCGGGGATGGTGACGATCACGATGGCGCGGTCGAGCACCGCGTCTTCGACCGTGACCGGAGTCGCGCCGGTCTCTTTCGCGAAATCGCGAAGCGTGTCCGGGCCGCGCGAATTCGCGATCGCAACGTCGTGGCCGAGCTTCGTGAGCCGGCGCGTGAGCGTTCCTCCGATGTTGCCTGTTCCGATGATTCCAATGCGCATTCGAGCTCCGTGAGCCTCAGTGTATCGCGGCGCCGGTCGTGGCAAGTGCGTCCGCCGCCCGCGCGACTCGCTCCAGCGCGCGTCGTATTTTCTCGGCCTCGTAGCCTACTGTGATGCGCAAGTGGTGATCCGCGCCCATGAATTCGCCGGGCGCCACGAGCAGCCGCTCGGTCAGCCGAATGTGCTCGGCAAGCTCGAACGATGACACCGGGAGATCGTAGTGCACGAAGCCGATCGCCGTCGCCGCGGAGGGCCGCACGCTGAAGCGTCCACGCTGTGCCGCGAGCCACTCGTCGAGCACGGCCACGCCGTTTCGCCTAATCTCCCGCTGGCGCGCGATGAGCGTCGCGCGCTTCGCCGGCTGGAGCGCGATCGCCGCCAGCGTCATGCTCGGCGCCGCGGCCGCGATGACAGAATACTCATGACGCCGCCACAGTTCTTCGATCGTGTCTCGATCGGCGATGACCCAGCCAATGCGCAGCCCCGCGAGTCCGTAGGCCTTGGACAGACTGTTCGTGCACACCGCACGCGAGTACCGCCCCCAGAAGCTTGGCGTCTCGGTCGTCGTGGTTCGCTCGGTGGCGCGATACACCTCGTCCGCATGCAGCCACGCGCCGACGCGCTCGCACGCGGCAATGATGCGCGACATCTCGGTCTCGGTGAATGCAACGCCCGTCGGGTTGTTCGGG
>DATNEW010000006.1 GCA_035606695.1 Gemmatimonadaceae bacterium | reverse complement strand
CAAGGCCGGCGTGCTGCTGGAGCAATACCGCAGCAATCTCGACAGCTGGCGCGACAATACTCGGATTCAGTACCGAGCGGCGCTCAAGGCGCTGGCGGCTCGCGTCGCGCTGCTGTCTCTGCTGCTCGCTGCCGTGTTTGTCGGCGGCGAGGTCTGGAAGCGTGCGGTGTTCAAGTACGTGCAGGAGACACGGCGTCGACATCAGCTGTTGCTCGTGCGCCGAATCGTCGTCTGGGCCCTCGCGCTCGTGATCGTCGGCATCGCATTTGCGACGGAAGCCAGCTCGTTTGCAACGTTCGCCGGGCTCTTGACTGCCGGTATCGCCGTCGCGATGCAGAGCGTGCTCGTGTCGATCGTCGGATACTTCTTCCTGATCGGAAAATACGGCCTGCGTGTCGGCGACCACGTCCAAATCGGTAACGTGTCCGGTGAGGTCATCGATCTCGGTCTGGTACGACTGCATCTGATGGAGATCGGGCCGCAAGACGGCCCTACCGGCCGTGTCGTCGCGCTCGCGAACTCGGTCGTATTCCAGGCGTCCGGCGGGATATTCAAGCAAATTCCGGGCGTCAGCCTGGTGTGGCGCGAATCGAGCCTCACGTTGCCGGGCAACGCCGACTACGCGTCGATCAAGGAGCGGTTGCTGGGCGCGGCCTCCCGCGTGCTCGAGAAGTATCGCGAAGAGCTCGAGCGGCAAACGCGTGAGCTGAACAAGACGTCGTCGTGGGACACCGGGGACAAGGCGCAAGCGCAAGTTCAATTGCGGTTCTCGCACGACTCGATCGAAGCCATCGTTCGGTATCCGGTGCCGCTACAGCGCGCGTCCGAGGTCGAAGAGCGCATGTCGCGAGCCCTGCTCGAGGCGGTGCGCGGCGGCACGGACGCCACGTCGAGGCCCGAGCCAGCGTTGACGCAACTCAGTGACTGATGGCGAAGAACCAAGTGCCGATCAGAGGACCGCGAGGCCGACGGCCGTTCGCCGGCGGTGGACCGCCCGCCGCCGGCGCGGGCGCCGGACCATACTCGGGGGCAAACACGTAGGCCACGTGTTTCACCGGATCCACCGCGATCGTTTTGCCGCCTTGCATCGTCGCGACCGTGCCAACCACCGTGTATCGGTCCGCGGAGTCCTGATGTGCGACGGTGACGATGCCGTCGCGGCCGGCGGGAATGTAGATCAGTTTTTCGGCCGGGTCCCAGCCGAGCGCATCCACGCCGTCACCGTTCGCAATCGTGGCCACAACCTTGCCTGAGCCCGCGTCGACGACCACCGACGTTTTGCTGCAGCCGGAAAAAATCCGCTTCGACGCTTTGTCGTAGGCGATTCCGGTTGGGCCTTCGCAGGGCGCTATCGGCCAAGAGGCGAGCACCTTCATGGTTTTCGCCTCGATGACCTGGATCGTGTTCTTGCTTTCGTTGTTGACGAACAGCCTGCCGGCGCCGTCGCTCGCAGCCCCTTCGGGTGAATCGTCCTCGAGCTCCGCGGTGCCGGTGATGGCCCCGGTGCTCGGATCGATAGCGACCGCGGTGCCGACGGGTCGGCTGTGGTTGGTCAGGATCACGCGATCGATCGAATCGTCGTACATGATCCCGTCTAGCCCGCCGACGGCGATCGGGATTTTCTTGATTGCGCCGAACGTCTTCAAATCGAACTCGGTAACGGTGGAATCGCCGCGGTTGGTCGTGAACCCGCGATTCCACTTCGGGACGAGAGCGGCGCCGTGCACCCCGGGCAAGTCGGTGATGTCGCCCAGGACTTGCCCGGTGCCGCCATCGACGACCATGAAGTGAGTTTCGCGAGAGACGAACACGCGGCCGCCCGCCTCGGCCACGATGTAATCGTGACTACCTTCGCCGCCGATGTTGAACTTATTGACCTTGAACGTTTGAGCTTGCGCGGCATTCAGCGCGACAGCGGCCGCCAACGTGGTCGCCATGATCAAGCTGGCCTTCATGAAGTCCCCTGTGAAAACGAAAACGCTCAGAGGCAGCGGAAACCGACCGAGGAGCGCTACTTGATTGCGAGGAATCCTTCGAAGCACACCCACTTCATCACCGACATGATATCGGTGAAGCCGGCACGCCGAAGCAGGCCGAGGTTGCCTTCGGTCGAGAAGGGCTCGAGGACACCCTTGAGGCTCGCCGTCTTGTTGAGAATCTCGTCGGCGCTGAAGCCGTTTTTCGCCTTGAAGTCGTTGTAGAGCGCGACGCTCATGTCCTGGAAGCGGGCGTCTGGGCCGCGAACCTTCTCGAACAAGACGAAGGCGCCGCCCCAGTGGAGGCGTTCGTAGATCCGGTTGATCAGCTCTTGGCGATTCCGCGGCTGCACGAACTGGATGCAGTAGTACGAGACGAAGAGGTCGGTCTTCGCGTAGTCGTGCGTGATGGCGTCGTCGCAGATGATCTCGATGTTCGAAACACCGGTGCAATACGCGCGCGCCTTTTCGACCATGGGTTCGACGGGATCGATGCCGACCCATCGGACCTGGGGTTTGGCCGCATGATGCGTCGCCAGCTTTCGCAGCAACTGGCCCGTCGACGTGCCGATCTCGTAGCACGTGCTGTCCTCGCGCACGAAGTAGTCGCTGATCGAACAGACGAGGTCGTGCCCCGCGTCGTACATGGGTACTGAATGGCGCACGTGCTCGACGAACGTATCGGCGACGTTTCCGTCGAACGACCAGCTGGCCCGCTTGGTTTCGATGTCGTGACCGACTTTCATGTGGTCTCCTGCAAGCGGAGTGCGGTTGACCACGATAGACTAGCGGGCAATGACACCCGCTGCCAGCCACATGCGACTCGCCTGAGGACGGCGCGATGAGCACGCTCGTCACCTCGTCGCTCGCCGCATGGTCCGGAGTCGAAGGTCGTCCCCTCGTCATTGCGGGGCCTTGCAGCGCGGAAAGCGAAGAGCAGTTGGCCGAAACGGCCAAGCGACTCCGCGGCGCGCGAGTGGATTACTTCCGCGCCGGCGTCTGGAAGGCGCGTACTCGCCCGGAAGACTTCGAGGGCATCGGCGACGCCGCGCTGCCGTGGCTCGTGAGGGTCGGACACCAGTTCGGCATGAAGACGGCCACCGAAGTGGCCACCGCCGGCCATGTCGAAGTCGCGCTCAAACATGGCGTCGACCTCTTGTGGATTGGCGCTCGGACGACCGTGAACCCGTTTTCGGTGCAGGAAATCGCCAACGCACTTCGCGGTGTCACGGTGCCCGTGCTGGTGAAGAATCCGACAAGTCCCGACCTGGGCCTGTGGATTGGCGCGCTGGAGCGCGTCAACCGGGCCGGTGTTCGCAAGCTCGGCGTCATCCACCGCGGTTTTTCGGTCGCGGGGAACAAGCGCTACCGCAACGCACCCATGTGGGAGCTGGCGATCGAGTTCCGGCGGATGCATCCCGATGTCCCGATGATCACCGACCCGAGCCATATGACGGGCCGGCGCGACATGATCCTCGACGTCGCGCAGCAGGCCATGGATCTCGGGCTCGATGGATTGATGATCGAGACCCATCCGAATCCTGACCACGCCTGGAGCGATGCCGCGCAGCAGGTCACGCCGGAGCGCCTGACCGAGATCATCGCGTTGCTCAAGGTGAGGCGTGAAACGTCGGCCGACGCCGCGTACGTGGCGTCGCTCGAAGTGCTTCGCGACCGCATCGACCACCTCGATCACGACCTGCTCGACCTGCTCGCGAAACGGATGCGAGTGATCGAGGAGATCGGCGAGTACAAGCGCGCCAACAACGTGGCGACGCTCCAGGTGGCGCGTTGGACCGCGCTGCTCGAAGACCGGCTCGGTCGCGCGGTTGAGCTGGGACTGTCGCCGGAATACGCGCGCGCCCTCTACGAGATCATTCACCGCGAGTCCGTGAAGCGGCAGAGCGAAGTGATCAACGAAGAACCCGCCGAGAGCGCGCCCTAGAGCACCCGGGAATCCTCACGTTCGGGCGACGAGCTCGGGCGGTTTGTTCGCGCGGAATCGCAGCGCTGACCGCGGGCTCAACGTCGGGCAGCGAGCTTATCGCACCGGTATCCCGGCGCCTTCACTGATCGGCTGACCGCCAACGCCGAGCCCACCCTGCACGGGACGTCGCTCACGAATGATTCCCTTCTTTCGGTCCGCCTCGAGCGCTCGGTCCTCGGCTCGCTCGCCGCCGAGCGATTGCAGGATCGCATAGTTGCC
The DNA here is from genome assembly GCA_035606695.1 of Gemmatimonadaceae bacterium. Taxonomy (NCBI): domain Bacteria; kingdom Pseudomonadati; phylum Gemmatimonadota; class Gemmatimonadia; order Gemmatimonadales; family Gemmatimonadaceae; species Gemmatimonadaceae bacterium. The sequence continues at coordinate 5,977 of DATNEW010000006.1, read as the reverse complement.
CTCGTGGCAGTCGTAGGGCAACAGCTGTCCGCCGTCGAGCGGCGTGAGCGGAAGCGACAGCGTGAACGGCTGCGCGTAAGTCACGGGATCGTCAACGGTCAATTGGTACTGGAGGACGTCCTCGGCCACGCGCTTGAAGCGTTCGGTCATCTTCATCTGCGCGCTGTGACGATTGCCGTTGCCGTTGGGGCCGATCGCGGTGCGGTCCGTGAGGTTCGTCGTTTCGACCACGAGCTCGTCGCCTTCCCAACGCGCGCGCGAATCGCCGAGATACTGACGTATCGCCTGGTTGATGTGCGGCCGACCGTCGGTATAGATGAGGCGCGTGTCGTGCACCATCTCGTACGAGAGCGCCACCACGCCGGGCGCCTGCACGATGCGCTGTCCGTTGCCGTAGACGACGCGCAGCGTCGAGCCGGCGATACCGCGCGTGATGCAGCGCTCATAGCCCGAAAAGTCTGTATAGCTGTCGAGCGGTCCGTTGCCATAGGTGCCGCGCGGCATCGGCCGCTTCGTGCCTTCCTCCGTGAAGGCGGGCAGCCGCCCATTCGCAGGGTCGACGATCAAAGACGTCTGCGGCAACGCGCGGCGCGCGAAGTCGCCGCGAAAGCTGCTGGTCGCCTCGTTCTCGGCCCGCTGGACGCCGCGTTCGACCTGCGCGGCGCGCTCCGCAAGCTCTTGCTCGTTGAGATACAGCCGATCGCCGAACTGCTCCGGCCGCTGCATCGGAATACCGCCGGTGTCGTCGCTCGACCAGACGCCCTGTAAGTCCGGCTCACCCCAAGAGGTCCGGCGCCCCGCGTACGGAGGCGCGGGCTTGTCGCCGAACGCCGTGACCACGAGCGGTGGGGCCGCAACCGGTTCCTGACCTGCAAGCGGAGCCGGGACGAGAATGGCCGCGCCAATGAGGATTGAGACAGCGCCAGCGGAACCGACCAGTCGTATTGCCATTGCCGAGCTCCTCGGAGTGGGTGTCGAACGCGTCGCTGTATCTTAGTCTATGCTCTCCGCGGAGCACTTTAGAACTGGGGGTAGTCGCAATGAAAACGATCGGACATTCACTGGGTAGAGTACTGCTGGGCGCTTTGGGCGTCGCGTGTTTTGCGCTGACGATGGTCTCGGGCGCGCGCGCGGAAGAGGTCACCGCCGCGACACTCGTCGATCGGCTGCAGATCCAGGATCTCATCACGCGCTACTACAACAATTTCGGCCGGGAGAACGCCGAAAACTTCGCGGACTTCTATGCCGAAGACGCCGAGCTGATCCTCGGCGAGCGCCACTACAAGGGCAGAAACGGCATCATGGAAGCGTACGGCCGCGCTCCCGGGCAGGCGCCGCGTGCGGCTCCTCCGCCGCGCTATTCCTTCATCGTGGCGGTCGACAACCCGCTCATCGTCGTGCACGGCGGCAGCAACACCGCGACGGCACAGCTCGTCTACACCGAGTACGTGATCGAAAAGCAGGGCGAGCAAGTCAAGGTCATCACACAGGGCAAGGAATACAGCACCTTCGTCAAAGTCGACGGGCACTGGCGTTACAAGACGCGTCTGATCAAAGGCGGCACGGAGCTGCCCGAAGGCTGGAAGGAGTAAGCCGCGGGCGTCAGCGCCACCGCTTGCCATGGATCCATGCGACGAGGCTCCAGCGCGTGCCCCGGGTCACCGGGGTCACGCGGTGCAGCATGAAGCTCGGAAAGATGATGAAGGCGCCTCGGGTTCGGTCGAGCTGTTTCGGCACGTTGCCGTACAGCAGCTCCAAGTCTCCGCCGTCGTACTCCTCTGAGTTCGAGAGCTGGACCGAGATCGACAGCTTGCGCGTCGGCTTGGCCGGCCCGAAGTCGTAGTGCCAATCGTAGAAGCCACTCTCGGCGCTGTCGTAGCGCGCGACCTGGACGTTGTTTTCCACGCCGACGACGTCGACGTCGAAGCACTGTGGATTGCAGACCTGCACGGCGGCCCACAGCCGCTGATAGAGCCACGAGTGCTTTTGCTCGTGAGCGAGGAATGAGACTCGCGAGCGGCGGAGGTTCGCGTCCGTGTTGCCGAAGCTGAGTTTCCCCTCGCTGAGCAGTGGAGCGTGCTCGGCGATCAGCCGATCCATCTCCTCGGCGCTCAGAAAGCTCTGCGCCGTCGCATACGGCTGGAAGAGCGACAGCTCTTTTTCGCTCATGGCTCAGCGAGCCGCGTAGCTCTTGCTGAAGCCGTTGCGCGCGTTCGTCACGGTGAACGACCCATCGTCGCGTGCCGATACCTTGATCCAGAATGCGGGGCCGTTGTGCGCGGGCGGCGGCGGTGCGGCGGCACCCGGCGCGGGAGCCGCGATGGGCTCGATCGGCAGCGACGCCGGCTGCTCGTCGACCACGTTGGCGATGAACGCGCCGGGCACGGTGTATTCCTGGCCGCTCAGCAGCGAGAAGTGCAGCTGCCAAAGATCCTCGAGTCCCGGAGACGAGAACAGGACCTTCATCGCGTCGGGCTGCCCGCCCTTGCGCGTGCCGTTGTTCATGATGGCCACGCGCGGCGCGAGTGCGTGCACTAGCACTGGAGCGTTCGAGATCGGCTGCCCGTGATGCGTGACGACGAACAAGTCCACGGTGCCGAGCAGGTTGCGCGGGCACGCGAGCGCGAACTCCTTGTTCCACGTGAGGTCGCCGAGATGCACTGCGCGGAACCGGCCGAACGTGAAGTGGCTGCCGACCGATTGTGCGTTCTCGCTCGGGTCGTCCTCCTTCGGCTGATGCGTGGCGCACAGCGGATTCGTTTGCCCAGCACCGGGAACCGCGTCGCGAATCGGCGCGCCGGCGGCGGCGACGATACGGACATCGACGCCGCGCACGCTCAAGCGGTCGCCGGGCTTCACGACGGTGTGCTTCGACTTCGCGTATAGCCCGGGATAGACGTCATTCAAGAACGTGTCGGTCGCGGGGTTCGCCTGCACGTTCGCGCCGTGGTCGATGAACTCGGCGACCGGAATGCGACCGGCAATCTCGCTCATCGCGCCGAAGTGGTCGCCGTGATAGTGGGTCGTGATCAGATGATCGATGCGCGCGAGCCCGGCATCCTGCACGGCCGCCATGATTCGGCCCGCGTCGCGCGCGGCCGCCTGGCCGCCGTTGCCGGTGTCGATCAGCAGCGAGTCGCCGGACGGCGCCACGAACAACGTCGAGTTGCCCCCTTCGACGTCGATGACGTAGATGTCGAGCGTCGTCCTTTGCTGCGCCGCCAGCGCGGTCGGCAGCAACGCAATCATGAGTGCTAGACTCGTTTGGCGACTCATTGGGCGTTCTCCTGAACAACAACGGCGCCGGTCATCGTACGCCTTTCTACTCGCGGAGCTCATCCATGAAAAGCCGCCAGGGCTTTCGTTTCGGCATCACGACGGTTGGTTGCGCTCATCTCCTGGCCGCGTGCGGCGGCGGGGGTCCCGCGTCGGAACCGGCGGCGAGCGCCGCGTCCTCGGCTCCTGCGGCTGCGCCCGTGGCACAGAACGTCGCGGCCGCCGACTGGCCCGCGTACAACCGGACGCTCGCCGGCGACCGGTTCTCGCCGCTCGCCGAGATCGATCGCGGCAACGTCGCGCAGCTTCGCGTCGCGTGTACGTATGTGCTGCCGGAAGTCGTCGCGATGCAGGCCGGCCCGATCGTCGTCGACGGCACGATGTATTTCACGACCGAGAGAGGCTCCTACTCGATCGACGCGGCCACCTGCGCAGAGAAGTGGCGCGTCGAGCGGCAGAGCTCGCGGCCATCGCCGCTCGGCGTGCAGCGCGGCTTCGCATACCTCGACGGCAGGCTTTTCAGGGGCACGTCCGACGCTCACGTGCTCGCGCTCGACGCGGCTGATGGCCACACGCTCTGGGACGTTACGACGGAAGGAGCAGGGACACCGGGCCTCTCGATGCCGATGGCGCCGATCTCCGCGAACGGGCTCGTCTTCATCGGGAACGCCGGCGGCGACCAGACGGGTGTCACCGGCCACGTGTACGCGCTCGACGCGCGCGATGGCCGAGTCGTTTGGCGCTTCGACGTCGTGCCCGACGACCCCGCCGTGCGGGCAACGTGGCCGAACTCGGATCGCTATCCGATCACGGGCGGCGCGTTCTGGACCTCGTTCGCGCTCGACGCGGAGCGCGGCGTGCTCTACGTCCCGGCGGGCAATCCCGCGCCGGACTTCGACGTGGAAGCACGCGGCGGCGATAACTTGTACGCGAACTCGCTGATCGCCCTCGACGCCGCAACCGGCCGCTTGCTCGGTTACAACCAGCTCGTCAAACGCGATTCGCACGACTGGGACGTGAACGCCCCGCCTGTGCTCGGGACGACGCGCGGCGGTAGGACGATCGTCGCGTCCGCGAACAAGGACGGCCTGCTGTCCGTGCTCGACCGCGGCGCACTTGCGACCAACGCAGAGCTCGGCGCGCGCTTGCCGACGCTGTTTCAGTCGCCGACGACGACGCGCAAGAACGTCGACGTCCCGCTGTCGCGCACGGAGCGCGTGCGCTTTTGCCCCGGCATTCAAGGCGGCAACGAGTGGAACGGCCCCGCGTTCCATCCCGCGTTGAACACGTTGTATACGGGCGCCGTCGATTTCTGTGCGAGCGTGCAGCTCGCGCAGGAAGTCACAGTGCCGTCGGCCGGCGCGATCTGGTTCGGCTCGGCTGTCGGCGAGATCCAAGAACCGCCCGACACGGCGAGAGGTTGGATCACGGCATTCGACGCGGACACCGGCGCCGTGCGCTGGAAGTTCGCCGCGCCGGCGCCCGTGGTCGCGGGAGTGACACCGACGGCCGGCGGCCTGGTCTTCGCTGCCGATCTCACGGGCCGCTTCCGCGCGTTCGACGCCGAGAGCGGCGCGGTGCTGTACGAGCTCGACACCGGCCAGTCGATCGGCGGCGGAATCGTCAGCTATTCCGCAGCGGGTAGGCAAAGAATCGGCGTGGCGTCCGGCATGAAGTCCGGCATTTGGCCCGGCGCCGCGACCGAGACCCGAATTCAGGTGTTCGCGTTGCCGTAAACGTGAGAGCGCATATCGGCCGTGCGAAAGCGCTGTTACGGGGTGACGATGAAGATTGAGCCGTGGGAAGAAGTTTCCGAGGGTGCGCCCGACGAGCGGCGGATATTCACCGTGCGTAGCGATGTGGTGCGCTCACCCGTCACGGGTCGAGAGCACACCGTCGACAGACTGCTGGCGCCGGATTGGGTGAACGTCGTCGCCATCACCGACGCGAACGAGATGCTGTTCGTGCGCCAGTGGCGCTTCGGCACGCGGACCTTCACCTTGGAGGTTCCTGCCGGCTTGGTCGAGCCCGGCGAGGAGCCGCTCGCGGCCGGCCGGCGCGAGCTCCTCGAGGAAACGGGCTACGCGGGGCCGGATGCGCGTGTCATCGGAACCGTGCTCCCCAATCCGGCGTTCATGAACAACAAGACGACGACGATCTACATCCCGCGCGTGGCGTCCGTCGCCGAGCAGCAGCTCGATCCGATGGAGGAGCTCGAGGTCGTGAAGATCCCCGTCGAGAGGGTCGAGCGCATGCTCAAGGAAGGCGGAGAGCTGGCCACAGCTCTGGGCATGGTGGGGTTGATGTGGTGGCAGATGGCGCGCTGACGTCGCGCTGGCGACGTCCCTCAGCTGTTATTGACGGTTTGTCAAATCATCAATACGCTCCGAGCTGATAGCCGGAGCGACCTGCCGTTGCGCGGATCGAGCTGCCGCCCGAGGCGACGCCTTGTAGGCGTTGACGCGCACAGTTCGACTTGGAGGAGAGGCGTGAGAACGTTGTCCAGAATCGGTGCCTTCGCGTCGGCGTTGGTCATTTCTGTTGGCGCCTCGGGAGCATCCGACCTCGATGCGAAGCTGCTCGAGGCAGCGCAGACATCCAATCCGACAGAAGTCCGCGCGCTGCTCGCTGCGGGCGCCGATGCGAATGCGCGGGCCGCCGACGGCTCGACGCCGATGCTCTATGCCGCGCATTTCGGCGA
>DATNEW010000005.1 GCA_035606695.1 Gemmatimonadaceae bacterium | reverse complement strand
GATCAGCCGCTCCTGCACGCTGCTCGCCATCGGCGTGACCTTGCCCTTCTGCGGACCGATCTCGGCGCCGGGCGTGTCTTCGTTCCAGGCGTACAGCCCGCTGACTACCTCGATGTTCGAGTACGTTTGGCCGTTGGCCCGTGTGCACGTGTACTGAGCTCGCTGACTCGAAGTCGGGTAGTAGGTGCTCACGCGATACTTCGTGAGCGTGCAAGGCTGGCCGTCCACCTGAACAGTGCCTTTGCCCTGATACTCGAGCGAGGCGACCATATCGCGCTCGTCCTCGCCCTTGAGCATCCCCATGTGCCACATCCAATTGAATAGCACCGCCTTGAGATCTTTGGCTTCCTTCGCTGGAGTGTAAGGCTCGGCAAACGACCCGGCGGCGTTCTGCGCGCCGGCCGTCAACGATCCGCCGATCGAAAGAGCGATGCCGAGCGTGACGCTTGCGCAAAGCGCCCATCGTTTGGTGTCCATGGTGGCAGCTCCCCCTTTTCAAGCCGCTGCCGGCGGCTCTTTGTTTTAGTCTCGGTCTTGGTCGTCGAGGCGACGCATTTGAACCGTGTGACCGTCCTTGAACGTGAGCGCGCGCAACAAGCCCACCGGGCTCTTGCCGTCGCGTGCGGGCGTGTACGTAACTGTGACGTCGTCACCGGGCTCGAGCGCGTTCTCGCCTTCCTTGCCGATTCGGTATCTCGCGAGCACCGTCACGCTGCCGCCCGTGAACGTCCACTCCGTGTTCGTGCCATCGGCGTTCTTGACGTCGACCTTGAGCGACGAGTGTGGATTCACGAGGTGAAACGCGGAGAAGGAGCCTGAGATCATCGCTTCCTTAGTCAAGTCGTACGCGCCTGCGACGGAGTGATGAGCGAGCAACGCACCGCTCGCCGTCAGCGACGCTCCCAAGACCGCACATCCCGAAATTCGCTTGATCATTTCTACGCCTCCCGAAAATTTCGGATGCCCCGAAAATGCCGGTCACTCGCCACAAACGAAGTTGCGCGCGTCTTCTGGGTTGCCGCTGCCCGTGTAATGCGCGTGCTTCGGATACGCGCACAACGGCCGGCTGCGGCCGGGGAACGCCTTGCCCGTGGCGACGACCGAGTCGGGCGCAACGTCCTTCTCGACCCAATTCATGACCGCCGTGAGCAGATCGAACTCGTCGAGCGCGGCATCGCCGCCGCGGCAATGCAGCATTCCGGGAACGGCGAAGAAGCGGCTCCAGCCCTGAACCTTGTCCATACCGCCGTTGGCCGCGGCCATGCGCTCGTAGTAGTCGATCGTGTCGGTGCCGTGGAACGTCGGGTCGGCCATGCCGTGATAGAAGAGCAGCTTGCCACCATGGCCCGAGAACGAGCTCAAGTTCGTCCAGATGGAGTCCGTCATCTGCGCGATCGGGTTCTCGAGCATCTCGAACAGCCGCCCGTCGACGTCGACGCTGGTCGGCAGCGGCGCGTTGTCCGCGGGTGGTGTTGCGCTCGGCAGAAACGCTGCGACACCGGCGTCGTTCGGGCTCATGCGGTAGATCAGCTTGCCGCGCGAGTTACGCGGGCCTGCGAAGCCCTTCTCGAGCGCGCCGACTTGCGCCGGCGACAAACACCCCGTGTTGTTCGAGCCGGTGCAGGCGAGCATCGCGGGATCGAAGTCGCACGCGCGCGGGTTGAACACCATACCGTCGCGCACGCCGTCGAGGGCGTCGCACGCAGTGAGCACTCCGTCGGTCACGACCTTCTTGTCCGCTTCGGAAAACAACAGATGCGGTTGCGGCCGACCCTTCGCGTCTTTCGGCGCGGCCTCGTTGAACGCCGCGCGCAACCACGCGTTGCCGAGGCCTGAGTAGCCGACGTGGATCGCGGGATCGCCGGAGACGACGCCGTCAAAATAGCTCGGGTAGCGCTGCGTCATGACCATCGCTTCGCGGCCGCCCGTCGAGCAGCCGGCGAAATACGAGTACTCCGCGCGCTGGCCGTAGTACGCGGCGATCATCTCCTTCGCGACGACGGCCACGTCGCCGATCGCGAAATGGTTGAAGTCGATGCTCGCCTGCTGATCAGCGTCGTAGCTACGGTCGAAATTCCTTTCGCTCTGGTGCCCCGTGTCGGTCGAGACGACGGCGAAGCCGCGAGCCAGTCCCGGATTCGCCCCGACGGCCGCGACGCCGACGGGCGGGCGCACCAAGCCGTTGTAACCGCCGCCGCCCTGAAAGAGGAACCGCTGATTCCAGTTCACGGGTAACGCCAGCCCGAAGCCGATCGCGTACGGCTTGCCCTCGGCGCCGATGCGCGCGTTGATCGTGCCGTCGACGCGGCAGTGCGCGGGCAGCGGCGCCGCGGCCGGAACGACCTCGGCTTTCGTGATCGCGACCTTGTAGGTCGGCAGCGAGAAGCTCTTTAGCCCGGCGCAGTCGGGAGCGGCGTGGCTCGCGAAGCTCCACGCCAAGAGTGGGGCCAACAGAGCTACGTTTTTCATGGTCGTGCCTCGTGACTTCGAGTCCGCTGAGTATGGTTTGCGCGCGCCATGGCGTGCCAGGTCACCCGCAATGGGGAGCATTGGTGCTACCCGTCGCGCGCGCTGACGGCTTGCGGGCGATGCTCGTCGAAGAAGATGATCGGTGCTCTCAAGAATCACCGCCGACCAAGAGGGGACGAGCCATGCGCTTTCGACAATCACGCCGCGACTTCATCGTGCAGGGCTCGCTCGCGGCTGCGCTGTCCGCGAGCGTCGCGCGCTCGACCTGGGGTGAGACGCAAAGTGTCGAAGTCGCGACCACGTTCGGTCGCGTGCGCGGCACCGAGAATCGCGGCATCAAGGTCTTCAAAGGTATTCCATACGGCGCGAGCACGGCCGGCAAGAATCGTTTCATGCCGCCGATGAATCCGGCGGCGTGGACCGGCGTGCGCGATGCGTTCGACTACGGCGCACGCGCACCACAAGCTCAACCGCGCCCGCGCGGCGAGGCCGACGAGCAGGGCGCGACTCCGGGGCAAATCGAGAGCGAAGACTGTCTCTTGTTGAACGTATGGACGCCGGCCTTAAGCGACGGCGGCAAAAGGCCCGTGATCATGTGGTGCCACGGCGGCGGCTTCAATACCGGCTCCGGTGCCGCGCCCGTCAACGACGGAACGAACCTCGGTTTGCGAGGCGACATCGTCACGGTCACGACGAACCATCGCCTCAACGTGCTCGGCTACACGTACCTCGGCGAGATCGGCGGTCACGACTTCGAGCAGTCGGCCGCACTCGGCGTTCTCGATCTCGTGCACGCGCTGCGATGGATTCACGACAACATCGAGCGCTTCGGCGGCGACCCCGGCAACGTCACGATCATCGGCCAGTCCGGCGGTGCGCAAAAAGTATCGACGCTGCTGACGATGCCGTCCGCGAAGGGACTGTTCCATCGCGCCGTCGTGATGAGCGGCTCGGCGCTGCAGCTCCTCGAGCGCGACGCGTCCGCGCGAGTGACGCGCGAGCTCGTCGCCGAGCTCGGGCTTAGCGTACCGACGATCGCGCAGTTGCAGGCGCTGCCAATCGACCGCCTCATGACCGCGTACTTCGCCACCGTCGCCAAACTCAGCGCGCAACGCCTCGGCAACGGCTTCCGGCCGGCCGTCGACGGCACGGCGATCACGCAGCATCCGTTCCATCCCGCGGCGTCGCGCGTGTCGCCCGACGTGCCCGTGATCTTCAGCCACACGAGCGGCGAGGCGACGTTCCGCGCGGACGAACGTCTGTTCACGCTCGACGAGGCTGGTATGCGCAACGAGCTTCGAGCGCGTGTCGGCGACAGAGTCGACGCGCTCGTTGCGCTCTATCGCAAGCTTTAC
>DATNEW010000004.1 GCA_035606695.1 Gemmatimonadaceae bacterium | reverse complement strand
TGCGTCGGCGCTTTCGCGCCCATCGGCAGGACGGCGATGGTGATGGAGTCCTTGTGGACATCCATACCGAGGTAGATGATAGAGGGAGCAACAGCAGCGGACACTGATGACATGGGTTGGTCTCCGCGAAGGGGCGACAGATCGATCGTCGCAGGTGGCTCTGGCAACTCCGTCTCACAGCGCGAGGAGCTAACCCACGCGAGAGTCGGAGGCCAGCCCAGTCATATTTTCTAGATGACCATATACATCAACGCTCATTAAGGAATTTGCCGCGCGCCTTCTGTCGCGCTATGTTTATGCCCCCCAATCGCCGACGGAGGCATGCGTGGCAAAGTTCCGCGTGAAGCTCAAGCTGCAGGGGCTGGAGCTGGAGATCGAAGGCAGCCGAGAAGACGCCCCTCTCATCGCCCAAAACCTTGGCAGGCAGTTCGCGGGTCTTCTCCAACCGGCAGCGCAGATCGTCGCTGGGAACGACGACGTGCCGCTCGACGCGGCGCCGATCGCGATACAGGAGCCCGATGCCGCCAGCACCGTACGGAAGCGAGGACCGCGGAAGAAACGCGGCGCTCCCCCTGCCGCAGCCGCGAGCGATTCTGCAGAGGAAGTGCCACTTGATTGGCGCCACGACCCGGCGAAGTGGGGATCACCAAAGCAGGCTTGGAACACAGCTAACAAGGCTATGTGGCTGTTGTACGTCGCTTCGAACGAGACGGATCAGAAGGAACTCTCTTCCAAGCGTATCGCGAATACGTTCAACAAACACTTCAAGCAGGCCGGTCAGATTCTCCCGTTCAACGTCACGCGTGATCTCGGAAAGCTAAAGATCGGCAAGGACGCACCGGTGTCTGAGGATACCACCCAAACTTCGTCTCCGTGGTTTCTCACCGAAGCCGGTACGAAACGCGCGCAAGGGTTGGTTTCGGAGGCTCTAGGACGCACCGCCGGCGAACAGGAAGAGAACAGTGGGGCTGATTGAGAAGCAGGCCTTGCTCGTGCGAATCTCGCCGCCGCTTGACCACCTCCTGTCAAACCAACTCGTCGACGAGTTCATCTCGGCCGAGCGGCGATTCATCCAGCGAGACTGGGAGCCGGCCGAGCTGGATGGTGGCCAGTTCTGCGAAATTCTAGCTCGAATCCTATATCACATGGATTCGGGCAACCTCAACGCATCGAAGGGATTTGATGACTGCATCAAGTACTTAGAGAACGACCAGGTCGCGCACACATTAGTCCCTCGACAAGACCCGCTGCACCTGACAAAGGTTCTGCGCACAGTCTACAAGTTTCGCAGTCAACGAGGCGCTGTGCACATCTCCCCCACCTATACTCCCAATCACATGGATTCGAAGCTTGTTATCGAGTGCGTGCGATGGGCCATGAACGAAACTCTACGCCTGTTTTGGCAGGGCGACCGGGAAAAAGTTGCTAAGGCGATTCGCGAACTGCTGCAGTTTGATGTGCCATGCGTCGGCGTATTTGAAGATGTCATCATCGTTCAGCGCACAGATCTTCAGGCCGAGGAAGAGCTCTTGATTCTGCTCCACTATGCGGGAGAAGCGGGATTCACCAGAACTGAACTCGGCCAATACAGCCTGTCGTCAGCCCCCTCGGTGACTCGCGCTCTTCAGTCTCTGGTCGCGCCTGCAAAGCGGCAGATTGTTCTTATTGGCAGCGGGCGGTATCGCTTGACTGACTTGGGCTCGCGTCGAATACGCAATGAGCTAGCAGACCGATTGCTCGTCGAATGAATGCGAGCGGTCATCTAACGAACGCTGAAACTGACAAGGAGTCTGCGGAATTGCACGTGGCTTCGCCACGTGCTCATATTGGGTCTCCTTGCAGCTGAGCTAAGGCGTTAGCCGGATTATACAGAGTATGGGTGAAGGCCGCCGCAAGCCCGATCGTTCTAGTCGTGTTCGAGCGAGTCGCGCACTGTCACGCGATCTTGTGTTCTATGACGATGGCCCGGTCCAACGCAAGTTTCAGCAGCGGTTTAGTCCCGAGTTAGACGCGTTTGTTGCTGCGAGCTTCGCTGCGCACTCGGAAATCGAGTCAGCGGGTAAACACTGGCCGCGCAACGAGCGGGTGCACTACGTTCTGCTTTTCTTGCACGTCGGCCTCAACAGCCTCTATACGTCTGCGCACTTCCTAGTATCGGGATACCAACAGGCGGCAGGGTACCAAGCTAGGAGTTATGGGGAATCTTGCGCGATGGCCATGCTGCTTCTCGCTGACGCTGAATGGCAGGCATTTTCACGGCAGAAGACAGAGTACCCTGCACACAAAGCGATGAGCCGCATCACGCGGAAGGCAACCGCACAAATCCTCGAAAAGAAGCTGGGATTCAACCTTAAGGGCTGGGACGCCTACAGCAGCATTCATGGCCTATACGACCAGTTTGCACACGCGGGAGCCTTCACACTCGCATTGCATCTGAACCTCGGCACTCATGCCACGATCGTTGGCGGAGACTTCGACGCGATCAAGCAGCCGGAGTACCGTGGCCACATCGAGTCGCTTACTCGTGGCGCATCGAGCTTGGCCGAGCTGACTCGACGCATCGGAATGCATACCTCTGGTATCTCTTAGCAACCGGCTAACGGACGCTGCAGCTGACAAGTAGGCTGCGGAGTTGCACGCGGCTTCGCCGCGCGCTCTTATTGGGCCTCCTTGCAGCTGAGCTCAGGGGTCAGCCAGCCCGTCCGGTGCTCGTTGCCCGTATGGCGATTTAATGATAGATTGCCATATCGTCATACGATTCTTCGATCGATCGAGGCCCCGATGGACGTCGTGACTATTTCGCCGAAATTCCAGGTCGTAATCCCTCGGGAAATTCGCGAGCGGCTGGGATTGGCGCCTGGCCAAAAAGTGCAGGCGCTCGCCTACGAGAACCGCATCGAGCTGATCCCGGTACAGCCACTGAAACGCATGCGCGGCTTTCTCGCGGGTCTCGACACCACCATGCGTCGCGAGCGCGACCGGGTGTGATCGCGCCAGCGAAGCGGGCCGCGACGACAGGCCCGAATGTCGTCGACTCGTCGGCGTGGCTCGAGTACTTCGCGGATGGCCCGGGGGCCGGGCGCTTTGCCGCGGCGATCGAAGCCGTCGACCGGCTCGTGGTACCGAGCGTGTGTTTGCTCGAAGTGTTCAAGGTGGTATTGCGCCAACGCGGGGAAAGCGACGCGCTCCAAGCGGTGGCGCTCATGCAACAAGGCACGGTGATCGACCTCGACGCGGCGCTGGCGTTGTCAGCGGCCACGGTAGGCGTGGTGCACAAGCTGCCGTTGGCGGACAGCATCGTCTATGCGACGGCGCAGCGGATGGCGGGGACGGTGTGGACGCAGGATGAGGATTTTGACGGGCTGCCGGGCGTGAAATTCCATCCGAAGCTCGCGAAAGGATAGCTCCTGACGCCGCCCAACGAACGCTGAAGCTGACTATACACATCGCACGCGGAGGACCCCGTGTGCCTCTCTGCGCTCTCGTTCCAAGAGGTGCGGTGAACATGTTTTTCGCCATTCTGCTCTTGTTCTCATCGCCTCATGGCGCTGCGTGCCCAGCCGACGAGGCCAAGGACGAAGCCGCTTTGGTGCGGGTCGAACAGGCGTGGGTCCGCGCCGCGGAGCACCATGACACCACAGCGCTCGAATGCCTCCTGGCGACCGAATTCGAGGAGGCCGACTTTGATGGTTCGCTCATCACCCGGTCCGCGATGTTGGCTAACGCGGCGAAGCCGAGCAGCAGCCACAGCGAGCTAGTGGATTTACACGTTCACATATACGGTGAGGCCGCGTACGTCCGAGGCATCGGCGTGAACAGCGAGAATGGCCGGCCTACAGGACGCACACGATTCACCGACGTTTTTGTCTTTCGTGACGGACGCTGGCAGTGTGTGGCTGGCCACGATTCGCGTTTTCCAAAGGGTCGGTAGGATTCGCGGTTCGTGACGTCGTGACTTCGTGACGTCGTGACGTCGCGACGTCGCGCGTCTCGCATCGGGCCGGGGGCGGCCGCATCTGATGTACGACGAGAATCGAGAGGCCGTCCGAGTTGCGTAATTCGAGTGTCCATAACCGAGTCAGCTAACGAACGCTGAAGCTGACAAGGAATCTGCGGACTGGCGCGGGCTCCGCCCGCGCCGCTTATTAGACTTCCTTGCAGCCCCAGATAGGGCGTTGCGCCGCCATTGACTGGCGCGCGCTGACACATCACCTTTATCGAAGATTCTTAGTGGAGTGTCTTCGATGAGGACATCGACCGTGTATGCGTTCACGCGCCTGGCGTACTGCGGCCTCATTTTCTCAGCCCAAGCCACCTGGTGCGCAGCTCAGCAGCCACTGCCTCGAGCCGCCTCTGCAACTCGCGCCTACTCCCGCGAGATCGGCGCGGCCCACCGGATCGCGTTGGCGGCCTACGAACACGGGCTCCCAGCCCCGATGGAGGCGCCGTTCCATGGCGAACGCGTACGACCGCCGGCGTTGTCCGTCGCGATCGCAGTGCACGGGCAGGTCGTCTACGCCGAGGCGTTTGGTTTCGCCGACCTTGAACAGCGCGTTCCAGCCACCACTTCCACGAAATTTCGCATCGGCAGTATTTCGAAGCCGCTCACGGCGGCGGCACTCGGGCTCCTCGAACAACACGGCCGACTCGATTTCGACGCGCCCGTTCGCCGATATGTGCCCTCATTTCCTGACAAGGGTGCCACAGTAACGGTCCGCGAGGTTGGCGGCCATCTCGGCGGCATTCGAGGATACAAACCGAACGAGCCGGAAAGCCAGAGTCACTATCCGTCCGTCGACTCGAGTCTCTCTCGGTTCCGAGACGATTCACTCGTCGCACAACCCGGAACGCGGTTTGTCTACTCGAGCTACGGCTTTGTTTTGCTGAGCAGCGTCATCGAACACACGGCCGGGGTCCCGTACTTGGATTTCATGCGCGATAGCGTCTTTGGTGTGCTCGGCATGACGAGTACGGTACCTGACGATCCCTCCGCCATCGTTCCGTGGCGCGCACGATGGTACGATCTTCAAGCCGACGGAACATATCGCAATTCTGAATTCGCCGACCTCAGTTACAAGTGGGCGGGCGGGGGGTTTCTGTCGACGCCGACGGATCTCGTACGGTTCGGCGCCGCGATGCTCCATCCCGGTTTCCTCAGTGCCGCGACACTCCGTGTGTTGGAGACGTCGCAACTCACGGCCGCCGGCAAACCGACTCAGTATGGAATCGGGTGGTTTGTGTCCGATTCAACGCGTTTCATCAAGCAGCGTACTATCCGACATAGCGGCGGCGCGATCGGAAGCACTGCCAACCTGCTGCTGTACCCAGACTACGACATCGTCGTGGCGTGGGCACAGAACGATGGACAGCTGAACGACAACGACCTGTTCGGTCTTGTCGCCCCGTTCATCCACGGTCCGGCCCGCAAGGGCCGATGATTCGCGCGGCCGTCGACACGCGTTGACTCGCTCCTAGCCTGCCTAACGCGTTACCCGGCGCTTGATCGTTGGAGCTGACGCACATACGTTCGAGCAGTTGCTCAACTCGCAACCGCTGACATGTCGACGAGATCTTCTCGTGCCATGATGCGCCTGCTCATCGCGGCGTTCCTGTTGCTTCTGGGAAGCGACGCGAACGGACGCGCGCGTGTCTCGCTGCGCAGGCATCACGGCTCGCACCCAAGTATTGCGACAGCGAACCATAGTGCGCTGCTGGCGGCGACGCTCGTGCCGAAGGACGTCGATGCCGCGCGGCCGCAGCTGTTGGCACCCGGCGCGAGCCTGCACGACCGCCGAGTTCAATCCGCGCCGCCGCCGACTCGCGATTCTTCGTCGTTGTGCTCGTGCGAGCGCACGACCGGCCAAGCCGCCCGACCACCTCCGTTCCAGGCCTGAAGTCAGACGAAACGATCGCCGGCACTCGCGTGCCGCGCATCGCGCTGTCCGCGAACACCTCGCGGCGGTGAATCTCTCACGTCCGATCTCTCAGACTGGAGCACCCAATGCACGAATCATTTCGCAGACGGTCATGCGTGAACCCCCGCATGAACCGCAAGCCGCCTTTTGTAATCGTTCACACGCTGTTGTCGCTGACGATCTGTCTATCCGTCGCTTGCGCCACACGCCATGCGGCGGGCGTACCATGCCCCGCCGTCGAGATGAGCGCGGTCGCGGATACACCGACGGACTCCACCAAGACCGTCACTCTGAACGACACGACGACAATCCTGATGTCTCGAACTCCTCTCGTCGCTACCGGCGATATCACCGGCGCCACAGCGTCACAGGGCAAGGACCAGTGGAGTCTCGACTTCACGGTGACCGATGATGCGGCCATGCGCGTTCGTGAATTCACCAAACAGCACGTCGGCAGAAGGCTGGCCCTTCTCGTCGACGGGAAAGTCTATGGCACGCCTCGAATCGCCTCGGCGATCACCGGCAATGGATATCGAATCGGAGGTCTCAATCGATCAGACGCGGAGCGGGCGGCGACCGCGATCAGCAACGGTTGCCGTCGCTAGACGCGGGCGGTCTCACTCAGCACCATAGAGTCGGACGCGGACCAGCCTGGTGGGTCGCAACTGCGGCCGCCGGCTGGTCCGCGCAGCGTCGCGAACTCGTCACGCACGCGGTCACCCCGAGTTCCGTCGTCCCGTATGTCCCGGCAACCGTTTCTCTCCGGATGGTGACGAACGTCGTCAGTTCGTTCACCGCTCACTCCACATTGCGAACGGGCCCGAAATCGGAGAACGCGTATGTCAGACCAACTTGTCCAATTGAAGCGTGAGGTCCGGCTTCTTCGCGCGTACGTGCTCGGCGCCGTGCTGGGCATCGCCATCATCGGCTTGACCGCATTTCGGCGAACGGCGGCCCCGACGCGTTTCGACGAAATTGACGTGCAGCGCATCAACATCCGCGAGCCTGACGGCAAGCTCCGGATGGTGCTGTCAAACAAGGCTCGGTCGACCGGCCCCGTTGCCTACGGAAAAGCATTCGGCTACCCGGGCGGAACGCGGCCCGGAATCATCTTCTTTAATGATGAAGAGACCGAAGATGGAGGGCTCGTCTTCCACGGAAAGACGGAAGATGGTAAGTACGATGCCGGCGCTCAGCTGTCATTCGATCAATACAACCACGACCAGGTGATGACGCTCGCCTATGTTGACCGGAACGGAGATCGGACCGTCGGTCTCGAGATGGGAGAGCGCCGCGGGCCGATGGTCGATGAGCGTGTCGGGCAGTTGGACTCGATCGACAAGATGCAGAACGGCGCGGCGAAGGATTCCGCCAGACGAGCTTTGTTTGCCCCGATCAACGGAGCTCCACAATTTGCTCCACGAGTCTTTGTGGGCCGGCGCGACAACGGCAACGCTGCCGTCGTGCTCATGGACGGCAAGGGCCGGCCTCGCCTGAGATTCATCGTCGATTCTCTTGGTTCGGCGCGGATAGAATTTCTGAATGACAGCAATCGCGTTGTCCGTAGCTTGGCTCCATAGTCCTTGGCGCGCGCCAGCGAACGTACGCGCGAGCCGACAATCGGAGGAATAAAGGCATGGGTAAGCTCGTCTTCGGCATGATGCAGTCCCTCGACGGCTACGTCGATGGCGTCGCGGGCACGCTGGAATTGCCTCCGCCCGACGCTGCCCTTGGCCGTCATTTCATGGATCACGTCCGCGGCTTGGCCGGCTCGTTGTATGGCCGACGGATCTACGAGATCATGCGCTACTGGGACGAGGATCGACCGGAGTGGGATGACGGCGATCACGAGTTCGCGGCGGCATGGCGTGCGCAGCCGAAGTGGGTCGTCTCGCGCACGCTGAACTCGGTCGGCGCGAACGCCACGCTCGTCGCCGAGAACGTCGACGCATTTGTTCGCAGGCTGAAAGAGGACGTCGAGGGTGAGATCGACGTCGCGGGACCCACCCTGGCGGCAAGCCTGACCGAACTCGGTCTCGTCGACGAATATCGTCTCTACTTCCGCCCGTTCGTGCTTGGCGGTGGCAAGCCGTACTTTGCCGGAGCCCGGGCACCGCTCCGCATTATTGCCAGCGATCGCATTGGCGAGGAAGCGGTTTGCCTGACGTGTGTTCCGATCTGAGACGGGTTAGCGCAACGGGCGTCCGTCAGCTCCATTTCACGGGCGTTCATCGTTCGCGTGGATCGAGAGCGGCGCACTTCTCGTCATGCGTTCCGAGATCGACGAACCGGGGAACTACTTCATCGACATCACGTGCGCGACAAACTGCTCCAGCGCGATCTCCGTTCCCTCCTGCCAACCGGACGCCTTGTCTTTCTCGTAGTCAGCTTCATCCCGATGCAACGCCGTGAAGATGTAGCGCGTGCCGCTCCCGACGCTCTCGAGCGTCATGATGGCGGTGATCGGAATGTCGTCGAAGACGGCCGGACGGTAGCCGGGGAACAACATGGAGGTCCAGACGAGTCGCTGCATCGGAACGACGTCGAGGAAGCAGCCAAGGTTGGGAACTTCGCGACCGTCTCCGGTTGCGATGTCGATGCTGAACATGCCGCCCGGCCGCACGTCCATTTCGACTCGCGCCACGCGCCCCCACGCCTTGGGCATGTACCACTCCGTGAGATGCTCCGGTTTCGTCAACGCTTCCCACACGAGCCGCGCGGGAGCGTCGATGAACCGTTCGATGACGAAGTCGAGCTTCGGATCGATCGCGAATTGCTTTCTCATGATTCCGATTCCTTCTGCTTGAGTTGTTTGACGTAGAGGTCGAATCGGTCCAATCGCGCTTCCCACAACTGCCGGCGCGCGGTCAGCCAGTCTTCAACAACTGTGAACCGTTCGGGTGCGATCTCGTACGTCCGCACGCGCCCTCGCTTCTTCGACTTCACCAGCCGGCTCTGTTCGAGCACCGAGAGGTGCTGCACGAACGAGGGGAGTTTCATGTCGAATGGCGCCGCCAGCTCGCTGACCGTGGCGGGTCCCGCGGACAGGTGCTCGAGGACCTTCCGCCGCGTCGCGTTGGACAAGGCATAAAACACGTCGTCAACGACAGCGGATTGAACCATTGCAATACCAGTCGATTGGTTGAGTCGCCCGATCTGACTGAGCGATTCTATCAGCGAATAATACTAAGGTCAATACCTAAGTATTTCGGAACTCGAAGCAGCGTCTTCGATGTGCTCGACTTCAGCGCGCGGAAGCTGCTCTGGGCGTTGGGCCGGCCGAGTCTTGCTCAGCGCACGAAGCGGCGCGCCACTTGCTCCAGGCGTTCGTCACCATCACGTTCCGCCGCGGCACGGATCTCCTCGACGTACGCGTGCAGCCGCGGCTCGCCCCAGTAGTAGCCCGTCGCTCGCTCGGCGAGCTGAGTCTCGTTCACCCGCGCCGCCTCGAGCAGCGCGCGAGCGGCGGCGCGGTCGTAGCCGGGATCGTCGCGAGGCGGCAGGTCGTAGTGGCGGCGCGGCATCTCCCCTTCCGCGTCATCTCGAAGAAACGCCATCGACATGCCTCGTCCTCCTCACAGCTGTCCGCTGCCTACGGTGTAGATGCGAAATTTAACGCGTGGGGATCGCCGCCGCCGTGCCGTGCGCCCCTGCGAACGCCGAGGCTGATGGCCGAATTCATGATTGCGAACGCTGATTCCGCGAGGGCACGCTGTGTCTCGCTCGCGACCGACCGACTTGGGGATGCATGCAATATCAATTGAGCGTTGTTTAATGGCGTCCTCTCCGCGCGTACGCGGCATGCCGTTGATTGGAGTCGTGCTCGTAGTCACGAGCGCCTGTGGCCAGCTCGCCGCGCAGGAACCTGCTCCTCGATCTCGAGTCACGCTCGATGCCGGTTTGCTTGCGGGCGGACTCAGTTATGCTCGAGTGACGAGTCCAGACAAGCTCGTTGGCGTGGGTTTGGGACTGGGATACGAGTTCAACTTCAGACTCGTTCACAGCGAACCGTGGGGAACGAAGTCCGCGGAGATTGCGCACATCGACGCGTTCGAGCGGCTCGAACCACCGGGACGCTGGCAGTACGACGTCGGCGTCAGAGCCGCCTTCGACTTCCACGCGGCGCAGGTCGCGTCGGAGGCAGAACCGGGCGGGTTCGCAGGCGGGTACATCGCGCCGATGTGGGGCGGGTCGCACTTCCGGATCGGACCGCGCGTTCAGGCGGGGGCTTATTGGTCGTCGCCTCATCCCGCGTTTGGAATCTCCGTCACGCCGCTCACGGCAAGATTCGTATTCAAGTTCTGATTCAAGTTCTGATTCAAGTTCTGAAAATCGGATGCTGCGCCTGCGACGGAAGCTCGAGACTATTGCGTTAGCCGTATGACGTGGGTTGCGCCAGACGCGCGATCGAGTGATTGTTCGCCTCGCTCGCTCTTGTGAGCTCGCCCGCACTCACCCTGAGCATTGATGGCCATACACATCTCGGTATGACCGACGTGACCTACAGTGATGGATTCGGCGTCGAGGATTTTCTCGCACTGGCTCAACGTGTTTGGCCGCGCCCATACGACTCGGCGGCTGCGGCGCAGGCGTTGACCCGCACCATCAACGTCGGTGCCTGGGATGGCTCGCGGCTCATCGGGAGCGTCCGCGTACTGACGGACGGTTATTTCTTCGCCACCATCCCGGAGATCCTCGTCGACCCAGACTACGAGCGGCGCGGCATTGGCCGCCGTCTGATGGAGCTCGCGCTCGAGCGATCGCCTCGCGGCAAGGTTGGGTTCGGGGCACAACCGCAGAGCGTGGGATTCTTCGAGCGAATTGGCTGTCGGCGGGCGTCGACTGGGTTCGTTGCGGAACGGCCGCTCGGACCGGGCGTCGGGGAGCAGACGTCTGAGGAGGGCTGAAGTTCACGGGCGAGCCAGGGCATTCGACGGCATTCAGCGGCGACTGACGGTCGGGTCCGCGCGGCGGAGCGCCGAGCGAAGCGGAACTGCGGCCGGGCGCTGGATCGTCGCGGCGGCACAGGCGGCGGAGCTGCTTCAGAGCCGTATGCCGCGTACGGAGATTCACCCCGTTACCGCACGAACGTACTCGCCCCCGCATCCATCTGCCGATTCACCGTTCTCTCCCCCACAAACAACTCGACACTAATCGTCGTATCGTCATTCATCCTTACGAGCAACAACCCATACGGCGGAAACCCTTTGTCGAACGGACTGTAAAGCAGATACGGCACCACCCCACTCCCCGCCGTCACCCTCTCTGGCCGTGGCGCAGCTGAGTCGATCGCCCACACGCCCGCCGGCCCAACGGTGCCGCCGATCGACACCCGCACCTGACTCGGATCATAGTAGTCATACGCGAACGAAATCGTCCGCGTCCACCCATACGGCTCCCAGCTGCTGTCGGCCGGCATGTCCGACACAAACCAATCGCCGGCGAGCTTGCCGGAAATACCGAAGTCGAGTTGGCCGTCCTTGTCGCTGGCCGCCGCGGTGCGATACACGTGCGGATAGAGCTGCGCCTGCAACTCGGGCGTGAAGTACTGCCACGGCGATACGTAATACAGCGTTTGCTCGCCGTATCGCGCTCGATTCACAAATCCCGAATGCGTCGCCGTCGTGTCGAACGCACCGAGATCGAGCGTCGTGCCCTTCGTCGTGTTGCCAAGCTTCGTTCCGACTTGTACGATCTGCCCGATCGTCAGCGGCTGCGTGAGAACGACGTGATCGAAATAGAAGTAGAACGCCGGCGTCGCGCGGAACATGACCTTGGTCTCACCTTGCGCGTTGGGCAGAAGTGAAATGACCGCACCGGTCGCGGGCATGAACACGTCGCGCGTATCGCTGCCGAACGGCTGGTTCTTCGAGAGATCGCCGTCGTAGAAATAGACGTGATCCGTCGGCAGCACATGCCCCGGCGGATTCAGGCTGCCGAGCGCGGTGAGCGACATCCCCGGCGCGATCGCGACCGGCATCACGGTGAATTGCGCGACGCCACCCGGCGGCGCGGGAATGTTCGTGAACGGGCAGGGGCAATGATTCCCGCCACTCGAGGACTCGGGGCCATTCATGTCGCTGCCGCACGACAACGAAGACGCGAGCGCCGCGGCGGCGAGGTAGGTTCCTACACGGCGTGCCTGGTGCATGATCCGCTGGGTGGTCGATCCTCGGAAGTATCGGCAGCCCGAGCGTCCTTCACCATGCCGCCAATCACAGTATTCCTTATCCAATAGATGCCATCGGAGCGGAGTAGATTCGACTAATGCCGGCGTCATTCTGGATTCGGCCACTCTTGTGCGTTGCCGCGACGACGCAGCTCGTGGCATGCCTTCCCGGCGAGCCATGTGGCGATGCAATCAGAACCGCGGCCGCCACGGGCGACATCATCGGCAACCCCGGACAGGTGCTCGGGACGGTGAGTCTCAATCTCGCCGAGTCGGAGACCGTGACCGGGTCGACGATGTCGGTGGCCCTGCAAAGCAACTTGACGCCGGACGGAAACGCACTCCGCGGGCACATCGTGAAAGTACGAATACTCGGGAGCGAGGGCCGAGTGTTCTTCGAGCCTCCGGTGGATCAGCTTCCGTCGTCCGTTTCGCCGGGGCCGCTCACTGAGACGATGAACATCAACATCGACGATGCGACCGTTCTTGCGGATCTGCGTGCGCAGTTCGTCGCGGGCCTGCTTCTCGTGGAGCTCACGACCGATGAAACGCCGGTGCGGCAATTCATCGTGTCGACCGAGGTCACCAGCGTTTCGAATACGTTCCAACGGGCGATTTGCTTGTAGTCACCTCTATGAGGATCGCGATGCGACATCTTCGAGTACGCCTCTCCGCCGCCCTGCTCCTCGTCGCCGCTCCGTTCTTCGCGAGCCTCGCCCAACAGTCCGGCGCTCCGATCTTCACGCTCGAGGAAGTCATGATCCCGATGCGCGACGGCGCGCATCTGCAAACGGTGATCGAGCGCCCGGTGAATCAAACCGGCCCGCTGCCCATTCTGCTTCGCCGCACGCCCTACGGAGTGCCGAGCGCGTCACCGACGTCCGTACCGCCGGTGCTCAACGAATTGATGGCGGACGGTTACATCTTCGTCGTGCAGAATCTGCGCGGACGATTCAAGTCCGAGGGCACGTTCCTCCTGTCGTCGGCGGTCGATCTCTCCAACCCGTCGCCCAAGAACGTCAACGAGGCCACGGACGCCTACGACACCATCGATTGGCTCGTGAAACACGTCGCGAACAACAACGGCCGAGTCGGCATCTATGGCGTGTCGTACGATGGGCTCACCGCGGCCACGACGCTGCTCATGCCGCACCCGGCGCTCAAGGCGATCAGCGAACAGGCGTCGCCGGCCGATCAGTGGATGAACGACGACGACCACCGCTACGGCGCGCTGCGCGAAAGCTACTCGTTCGAGTACGCCGTGTACGAGCAGGCGGACAAATTCAAGAATACTCATTTCGACTTCGACGTCTACGACGGGTACGACTGGTATTTGAAGCTCGGCCCGTTGTCGAACATCAACGCGAAATATCTGCACGGGTCGATTCCGGCGTGGAACGCGCTCGTCGCGCATCCCAACTACGACGCGTTCAACAAACGCGAGGCGTGGTACACGCAGATCACGGGCGCGACGGTGCCCAACCTGAACGTCGCCGGCTTCTGGGATCAGGAAGATCCGTGGGGGCCGTGGCAGATCTTTCATCAAGCGGAGAAGAACGATCCCCAGCACACGAACCTGATGGTCGCCGGCCCGTGGTATCACGGCTCCTGGCACACGCCCGTCAACGACAGCATCGGCCTCATCCCACTCGGCGGACATGCCACGGCGCGCGAGTTCCGCGAGAACATCGAGGCGCCGTTCTTCCGCTACTATCTCCACGGCAAGGGCACGAAGCCCGCGTGGCAGGCGATGATGTTCGAGACAGGATCGAACACATGGAAGACGTACGACACGTGGCCGGTGAAGGGCGCGACGCCGACGAGTCTCTATCTCCATTCCGATGGAACGCTGTCCTTTGAGAAGCCGGCGGCGTCAGCAAAGCCGTTTCGAGAGTATGTCTCCGATCCGGCGAATCCAGTTCCCTATCGCCAACGGCCGATCTCGCCGACATATCCCGCGGGCGACTCGCGCCGATGGGAGGTGGCCGATCAGCGGTTCGTCGACGGACGGCCGGATGTGCTCACCTACACCAGCGCGCCACTCGACCACGATGTCACCGTCACCGGCGCGCTCTCGGCGACGCTGTTCGCATCGACGTCGGGCACGGACGCGGACTTCATCGTCAAGCTGATCGACGTCTATCCCGAGAACGCTCAGCCGAACGCGTGGAACCCGGACGCTGGGCCGGAACCGAGTGAATATGCGAGATCTCTCAATGGGTACGAGCTGCCGATCGCGATGGAGGTGCGGCGCGGACGATTCAATCAGAGCTTCGAGACGCCGCATGCGCTCGTGCCGAACAAGCCCAGCGAGTGGACGATCCCGCTGCGCGAGCATGATCATGTCTTTCTGAAGGGGCACCGGATCATGGTGCAGGTGCAGTCGACGTGGTTCCCGGTGATCGACCGCAACCCGCAGAAGTTCGTGCCGAGTATTTACGAGGCGAAGGCGAGCGACTACGTGAAGGCGACGCAGCGCGTGTATGCGACGCCGGCGATGGCGTCGCACATCACACTGCCGGTGGTACGGTAGCGAGAGCGGACGGTGATGCTCAACGTTCGCGTTGCGACACCCAGCGACGCACCGGCGATCGCGGAGCTCAGCGCCGAGTTCGTGAGGTATCTCGCTCGACTCGGCGATCCCGCGCCTGGCGGAATAACCGCGGACGAGGTTCTGCGCGAGGGCTTCGGCGACCACGCGGCATTCGGCGGATTCGTCGCCGAGTTCGCGGGCCGCATCGTCGGCTATCTCTTGCATCATCCCGGCTACGATGTCGATCGCGGCGGTCGCGTTTGGTATGTCTTCGACCTGTTCGTGACCGCGACAGCGCGTCGAGCCGGCGTTGGCAGAGCGCTGATGATTCGTGCGCGCCACGCCTGTCAGGACGCGGGCGGACGCGCGTTGATCTGGACGGTCTACCCGCCGAACCTCGACGCTTTACACTTCTATCAACGCCTTGGCGCGACCGTCAGCGAGGATCGCATATTGACCTGGCTCACCGCGGCGGCGACCGACGGAGTCTAGCGCATGCCTCACGTTCGCATTCGACGTTACGACCAGCACGATTGGCCGGAGTGGCTGCGGATGAACCTCGCGCTTTTTCCACAACATTCGGCAGATGAGCTCACACAGGGCATGCGGGAGCTGTCCGCCAACCCTGACGCCGCGGTGTTCGTCGCGCCACGCGACGACGGTGGGATGGCCGGGTTCGTCGAGGTCGGCACTCGACCATATGCCGATGGCTGCGATACGACGCCGGTGGGATACATCGAGGCGCTGTTCGTAGATCCCGATATGCGCCGCCAAGGATGCGCGCTCGCGCTGCTCGACGCCGCCGAAGCATGGGCACGCGAACACGGCTATCGCGAGGTGGCCTCGGACGCACGTTTGGACAACGTGGTGAGTCACGCGACACATCGACGCGCCGGGTACGACGAAGTCGATCGCGTCGTGCAGTTTCGCAAGC
This sequence comes from Gemmatimonadaceae bacterium, assembly GCA_035606695.1. Taxonomy (NCBI): domain Bacteria; kingdom Pseudomonadati; phylum Gemmatimonadota; class Gemmatimonadia; order Gemmatimonadales; family Gemmatimonadaceae; species Gemmatimonadaceae bacterium. The sequence continues at coordinate 36,480 of DATNEW010000004.1, read as the reverse complement.
GGCTGAACGAGTAGCACACCCGCGCCTTGACGCCCTCGTATTCACGCGCGAGTCTATCGCATGCCACAAGCCACCTGCCCGCGCTGCCACTCCTACATCGACGTCGAAAACGTCGCGTCGCACGATCTCAGCGACTGCCAGTATTGCCGCGGCGAGATCTTCCTCTACAAGTGCACGTCGTGCATGAAGGTGACCGCGCTCATGCCGGGGCAGATTCCACGCGCGTGCCCACGCTGTTCGACGCTCATCCGGCCCGACGCGCGGCGGGCCGGGCTCACCGCGCACGTGCCACCCGCGGCCGCCCTCACGGTAGACCTGCACAACGACATGCCGAGTGCGACGGCCTCGACCCAGTCGGTGCTCCTCAACCGGCTCGTCTTTCGAGGTGACGGCACCGGCTTCCTGAGTCTCAGACCGCCCGGCTTCACCGCGAAGGCGGACGCTCGGTTCGCGGGCCCGGTGATCATCCGAGACAAGTGGAAGGAAAAGGGCGTGACGACACACATGCAGACCAAGGTGGTGCTTGCGTGGTCGAAGTCGATCTACAAGGCGCTCGAGTACGCGATGGGATGCATCAAGGGCGGACTGGCGCAGGACTCCGACGCACGCGCCTCAGCGGCGGCCGCCGTCTCGGCTCCGGCATCCGGTCCCAAGCCCGGCTGGTTGTACGTGGCATGGGTCGAGTATGGGATCGACGTACTCGCTGCGGTGCGTGAATGGGAACGGATTGAGCGTTGGCCGGCCATTCGGCCGGGAACGCAGGAGGAAATTCTCTCGCCCACATTGCCGCTCGAACGAATCGTCGGGTGCTGGGCGATTCAGAAGGGCGCATCCTTTGGGGATATCCGAATCACGCAGCACGTTCCGATTCCGGATCGGGGCTTGCCGATCCCGGTGCTTGCCGCCTATCGCCGACTCGCCGAGGAGTTTCACGTGGGGCGCGAGCTCAACGTCTATACATATTTGGCGGCGGACTCGTAGGGTCGCTCGGCCCGCGGTCCGCCATTCCAAATACGACCTCGGCCTTGTCTATTAGCAAACGTTGAATCGACCAAGGACCTTACCGGCGAGCTACGGCCTCCCGACAACGCCCGCTTTCGAGAGGTCCGAGCCGACCGCGCGCAACACGAAGGGACAGGGCCCGATGCCGTTAAAGACGTGTGGGTCCGCCGCGGTAATCGTCCCAACGAGCCGAGTGCTGTCCGCCAGAAAGGCGTGATACACGAATTGAATGGTATCCGACAACGTCATCGTGCCGGCGATGTCGGCATCCACGACAGCTCGCGATTCGGGACGAACAGCAGTGAGCTTGACGGTGCCCGCGGTGAGCGTGCTGTTGCCGCAATGCATTGCGGGCGTGGCCGAGTACGTACCAGTGCCATGCACCGAATCGCGCTTCGACCACGCGAGCGTCAGGTTCATTCCCAGCCCGTTGAACGCGGAGTTCGTCGACCAGTTTCCGCTTGGCGGCAGCCGCAGAGGCTCGGGCACCACCTTTCGGAAGTGAATCAATCTCGTCGTCCCCTTCCGGTCGTGCATCGTGCCGACGAGATCGGTCGGCGACTCGAGCGTTGCGTTGATGTCTCCTTCGTCATTGATGAGGAGATCTTGCGCGATATCCGGGAAGAGCAGGGCCGAATACAACACATGGAGCTGTAAGACGTTTCCGCTCACGGTCCCGGAGACGCCGACCTCGCCCCAGAAGAAAGGTCCGTGATCCCAGGTCCCGCCGCCGCTCACGGTGTCATTGGTGACGCTGAGCTTCCAGTTTTCCGTCGAGTCCGCGCTCGCCGCGACCCACGTGCCGGCAAGACGCGCGGGATCTGGAGCCAGCGAGCGGATCTCCGAACATCCGGCCGTCACGATCGCGAGCACCAGCATTCCCCCGGCTACGACATTCAAACGACGCACGTGCATGCACTTTCTCCTATGAGGTGGATACCTGCTAAACGCCCAATCGTCACGGAGCGTCACTCCGCGGTCGAGGCCTTCGCGGTCGAGGCCGCCGCTTACAACGTTGCGCGAATCCATCGCGCAAACCGGCTGATGAGCGACGACTGGCGCGGCAGCAGCCGCTCCAGCTCCGCCGGCTGATCCACCCACGTCGTGCGCGCCATCATATAGAAGAGATCCGCCAGCCCGGCCGACGCCTGCGGGCCCGACACGATCAACATCGCCTCGCCATCCGAAACCAGCCCGCGATCGTCCATGTTGTGCGAACCCTCGGCGAAGTAGAAGCTCACGCGCTTGCGCTCCGCCTCCGGAATGCTCGCCTCGTAGCTCTTCATCATCTGATCGGCGCGGCGCGTTGCCGCGGTGTCGACGGCGGGATGTGTATCTCCTAATTGCTGGGCGAACGTTTCGCTCTGGCTCGACTGCGTGCGCATCGCTTCGGCGAGCATGTCGTCCCACCCAGGCTGGCGCAGCAGCGCCGCGATCGCGTCCGGCCGGGCAATGAGCTGCGTCTTGCGATGCGGCTGCGGCGGTTGCGGTTTCGCCGTGGTGGCGAGCTTCGTCGCGTCCGGGCGGCCGGCGTTCGCGATCTCGTGCTCGACGCGATCGAGGACCATGAGAGTTTTGTCATCGAAAGGAATCACCTGGCGAATCCACGGGTATTTCGCCAGACCCGCGCGGACCTCGCGCAGCCGGCCCGCTGCGTCGTCCTCTTGTGCCTGCGCCGCGAAGAGACCGATGTGCAGCTCACCACCGCTCTCGCGCATCGCCGGTGTGAGACTGTCGCGCAGCGCGAGCATGTGAATCAAGACGTCGTGGGCGCGCGCCATCGCCGGTGCGTCGGGAATCGGCGCGTTGCCGAGTGCCGGCGCGATGATCTCGACGCGCGCGCCACGAGCCGCGGCTCCGGCGAGCATTCCCGCCCATGTCTCGCTGAACCAAAGTTGGTCGGGTACGACGATCACCGCGCCCGGCTGCGCGAGGTTGTACAACATCGCGCGCGCGATCGACGATCGCTTGTCGCCGAATCCCACTTCGTTGTGCACCTGCAACGCGCGCCCGATGAACTCGCCGAGGTTGGCCTTCTCTTCCTGAGCGCGTTTGCTGGCGACGGAGCGCAGTGGCGCCGGAATCTCGCTCTCCGAGAATCCGTTCACGCGCAACGCCTGCCGAAGACCGGCGCGCGCGTCCAACGTCGCCGGACCACGAATACGAAATCCGCGATCCTCCCACGATGCACTGGAGTACACGTCGCCGATGCCGATCCCCATCACCAGCACCGCACCGCGATTCGGATCGGCTTCGTTCACGTCGTAGATCACGAGCTTGCGGTGATCGCGCATGACGTTGTCGGGCGTGAACGAGACACCCGGGATGATGTGGCCGCTGCGGAACGAGAAATCCGACTGATTGGCGACGTTCACGTGCACCGAGACGATGTTGCGCAGCCAACGCCCGGCATCGCCCGACGCGCGCGCATCCTGCTGCAATCGGCGCGACGCCGCGATGGCCGCGCGCAGCTCGTCCTGTCGCTCGCGCAGATGCCGCTCGCGTGTGCCGTCGTCGCCCTTCAGGTGCATCGACGCGTTGAGCGGATCCTGAAGAATCGTGAGCCAGAGACGCCCGTCGGACGTTTCGTAGAAGTATTGGTCGTGCAGAATCATGTACATCGGCATCACGCCGGTGCTGTCGTAGCGACGCACCGCCGCGGTGAGCGCCGGAAAATACGCATCCGCCACGATCGTATAGCCGACGTTGTCGATGGCGCGGGTGTACCACTCGCGTCCCATGAACTCGTGCGTCCACAGCACGTGATACTGCCGCGCCGCGAGGATGGAACGCGCCACCTCGAGGGTAAGATCGGTGCTGCGCATGTACGTCAGCGCATTGCCATCGGTGAATGGATGCCCGACCACGCGGCCGATCAGCGAATCGACCTCGAGCTGGTCGTCGTACTGATCGAACGTGAGCGCCAGGTCCATCGGCAGCCAGACGAGGCGCGAATCGCGAGTGTGCGCGACGATCGCGCGCATCGGCGACGTCACCGCGTCGAGCCACGCGGCAAACGCCGACTCGGCGAGCGATCGTTTGTCGGTCGCGATGCCGGATGAATCGCTCAGCCAACGCTCGAAGTCCGCGATCGCGCCGCCCGCAAGTCGCGAGATGTCGACGTGCTTCGCTCGCCCAAACACCGAGTCGACGGGAATGATGATGCGATCGAGCACCGCGTCGCGCGCACGCCGCGCCGCGATCGCACGCTGGGTGCCGTCGAGCGCACGGCCGAACAACTCCTCGAGCGCCGTACGCGAGCGGTCCATTGCACCGCGATAGCTGCTCGCGCGCGCCGTGTGAATCGCATCGTTCGTGTAGAGATTCGAATAGGCCGCGATCGTCGCCGACGCAGACTCGATGTCGCGCGCGAGGTGTTGCATGGCCGCGTCGCGTGCCGCAGTCATCGGCGCTCGCGCTTGCGGAGGATCTGGAATCGTGACGGTCGTCGCGCGCGGACGCGTGCGTCCGGCCAACGGTTGGAAAGTGGGAGCGGTAATGCCAATGCGCAGAGTCTGTTCGCGCGCTGGAATCCAGTCCACGCGCACCATGGAGCCGTGGCCGAGCAGGCCGCCGCGGCGAATGGCGCTCTGCCAGCTCACGATGGTGTTGACGCGCCCGTGCCGAATGTCCCAGTCGGCGCCGATGCTCGTCGCGAGCAGTCGCGAGGTCGCCATCGCACGAATGCCGTCGTCCTCGATGCCGCCGATGCTGCCGTAGCCTTCGACGGTTCCGCCGATGACACCAAGCAACGGGTTGAACGCAGTGATCGGTGGTTTGTTGAAGGAGTGAAACGCGCCATAGCTGAACGTCGCGCCATAGCGGCCACCCTGCGCGTACGCCGTTCCTTGTGCCGAGAACTGCTGGCGCCAGATCGGCGGCTGTCCGATTGAAAACACTGCCGCCGAGTCAGCTTGCTGGCTTCGCAATGCGCTGGCGTCGAGTACAGCGAGCGCGATGACGACGGCGCCCGCCTTGAATGAGCGGATCATTGCCCGCCACGAAGGCAATCTTTATGCGCCGCCATCAGCGTTTCTGCGATGCTTGCCCGCCTCATCGCTTCGCCATGGCCTGCGGCCAGGCGTGCAGGGCGCCTCTCGTCCGCGGACAGGACCGAGTCCACCTGAGCAGTCGCGAGCCGTTCGGAAACTGATCGCCGAACCTCCTTTGCCCGACGCCAGCGGACCACGGGCATGATCAAGGAGGCTTCTCATGTCCGTTCGCCGCCTGCCCGTGCGGCCTGACCTGGAACAGCTGCAGCGTCAGGCCAAGGAACTGCTCCGCGCCATCCATGCGGGCGATGCAGACGCCATCGCCGAATTGCGCGAGCACCATCCTGACCGCACGGTGTGGACGCGAACACGATGGAGCATTTGCTCGGCACCGATAGCCGGAATCCGGCGGCCAGGCATCGCATTCTCGAGATGTACGTCGAGCACGGCTTCGTGCCGCCCGATACGCCGGCGATGGCGCTGCATCGTGGGCGCATCGCCCTGCTCGAGGCGCATCTCGCGCGTGAGCCGTACACCGCGCAAGGGACGCCGGTACACGGAACGACGCTTCTTCACATCGCCGCGTACTTCGACGAGCTGGAGATCGGCGAATGGTTGCTCGATCGGGGCATGAATCCGGACGCGAGCAGTATCACGCGCGAATCTTCGTGAGCGCCGAGTCGCTGCGGTCGATCGAGGCGAGCGGCGGCCGTCGATGATAGCAGTTATTTAATGATGAAATCATGAACCATCCCGTGGGCGGCGTGCGGTTTGCCGTCCTTCGCGTCCGGAACGAAGCACAGCATCACGTAGTGGCCCGGCGTGAGATCGAGCGTGAGCTCGTTCTCATGACCGCGCGCCATCGGACTGACCCCGCCGAGGAAATGCGCCGGTGGCGGCCCCGCCATCTTCTCCGCCCACGCGGCGAGATCCCCTGGCGTCTTGCCCGGCAGCAGCCGCGCGAGCTCGAGCTCGTGTGACTGCGCCGCCGTGTTGCGTACGATCACTCGATGGACGCCGCGCGTGAGCGGTCCGCTCATCTCGAAGGCGTAATCGGTCAGCGTGATCGTCGCGCCTCGCGACACGTGCGGCATGGACGCCGGCTGTACCGACGGGGCGACGATGAGATCCTTGTACATCCCCTTCATGACGTGCGGAACGCCGTCGGGGCCGGGGATGATGCACAGCACGGCGTAGTGCCCGGCGGTGAGGGGCACGGTCGTGGCGAGCGAGGTCGTTCCCGGATCGGCGCCGTTCGCGCCGCCGACGTCCGTCGCCCACGCCGGCGGTGGACCGCCGGCCTTGAACGCCGCCACGAGATCGGCCGCGGTCTTTCCCGCCGCGAGTCGCGCGAGATAGAGGTGGTGCAGCTCCTTGCCGCGATTCACCACGCGAAACGTCGTCGCGCCAGCGGGCAGCGTATCTGGCATGGCGAACTTGTAGTCCGTCGCGACGACGGTGACGTCGCGCGGCGGCGATCCGCCCGCGACGGCGAGCGCGAAAAGCAGACTCAGCATCGTTCGACTGTCCTCCGTGACCGTGCGCCGAGCGCACGGCGGCATCCCTTGTGTTTTGTCCGGACTTTCGCCCAGGTTGTGTACGTCAGTTTGAATGAGCGCACGGGTCGCCCGCTGTCCCCAAAAATCGGGACGTGACGTTGGCGGCTCGGCAGGAGAAGTCATTCGTATGGAATCGATTCTTCGCAACATTCAACGCGCGTGCACGGCGGGACTCGACTCGGTGACCCTGCGCCGGGAGCTCGTGCAGCGCATTGCCTCCGACGTCCCGGTCGACGCCTACGCGTTCAGCATCTGCGATCCCGACACGGGCTTGATGGCGCACACCGTCGCCCAGGGCATTCCGCCGACGCTCGGCCGCGCGTATGTGGAGCGCCTCTATCCGACCGAGTGCGCCACCATCGCGGTGACGATGTCGCGTCGCGGCGCCGCGGTCTTCTCGATGCTCGACAAGTCGCCCGCCGCGCGACGAACGTTCGGCAATCACGGCATCGAGTCGCACATTCACTCGACGTTCGTGCTCGACGGACGGCTCTGGGGCACGTGGTGCATGATGCGCGAACACAAATCACCGCACGACGCGCGTTCGATGGCGCTCCTGCGGCGCGCCGGTCCGTGGATCGCACGCGGGCTCAAGTCCGCGTCGCTCGTCGATCAAGCGCTCGTTGCACAGGAACGCAAGGACATAGCGGAATCCGGATCGACGAGTCCCGGCGTCGTCGTGCTCGACGGCCGCAACCGCCCGCTCGTTCGTACCGCGCTCGCGAAGCGATGGTTGGCCGACCTCGCGGATTCCGGCGTCGGCGATGCCGATGATGTACCGCTCTCGGTGTTGGGCATCGCCACGCGTCTGCGCCGAACCCCGAGTGATCTGCCGCAGGAAGTGGTGCTTCGCCTGCGCGGCGCGTCGGGACAATGGTATGTGCTCCGCGGATCGCTCGCCGAGTCGGATGCGTCGGCCGCGTCGGCGGTCGTCGTCGTCGTGCGGCCGGCGGTGCGGCGCGAAATCGCGCCCATGCTCACGCATCTCTACGCGTTGTCCGAGCGGGAGCGCGAAGTCGTCGCCGCCGTCGCGCGCGGCGAGCCGACCAAGTGCATTGCCGCCGCACTCGGCGTCTCGCCGCATACGATCGAAGAGCATCTCGAGCGCGCGTGCCGAAAGATCGGCGTTCGCGGACGGAAGGCGCTCGTCGCCAAGCTGTTCGTCGACGGATACGCGCCGACGGTGACGGCGCCGTCGCCCGCGAAGACGCCGGCGGCAATCGCGCGAACCATCAGTGCATCACGAGAGAATCGAGCGACACCGTAATCGTGTGCGCAGTGGCGTCGTGACGTACGCTGTAGCTCGTCGGATATGATCCGCCGGTTTGAAACGCGGCCGGCTGTTTCACCGCGCCGCTGAAATCGGCGCCACTCTCGAGGAACGCGAGCGTCACCATCGGCTCGGTGAAGATCATCTGACCCTGATGGAACCCGTAGATGAACGTGTGATCGAACGGATGGCCGTGGAACTCCGCGGCGAGCGTATCGCCCCAGTGCACGCCCATCATCGGCACCGACTCCACTTCGGACTGGTAATCGCGCGGCACGAACTGCGCGGCGACGGCTGTCGTGTCCGGTCCGCCGGCAATCGCCATCTGCGCGCTGGTCGGGATCATATAAAAGTGAAAGTCGAAGTGGGGCACGGTGTATACATGCGGCGGCGGATGGCCCTGCGGATTCCAGTCGAGCGCCAGGTGATCCCATGGTCCGGCGCTGACGCCCGCGGGAAGACTCAATTGCCATTCGGTCATCGGCGTCGTCGCCGGCAGGCCGGTGAGCGCGTTGTCGCTGAGCTGCACGCCGATCGACCTGATTTGGCCATCCTGCTCGATGACCACGGCGTGCGCCGTTCCGTTGCCGACGGTCACGCTTGGGCCGTCGAGCTCCGTGGGTGCCGGTGGCGTGACGTTGTCGTCGCTGCACGAGGCGACGCCGGCGACCAAGGCGGCGCCGGCGAGTGTCACGAGTGTGGTGAGTACTGCTCGCATCCTGCTTCTCCTCTCGAGGCTTGTCATACGTCAATGCTCGAAGGATTCGAGATGCGGCGCTGTCCCGTTTTTTGGGGACGGCATGGCGCACGGTACGCAACGTGCGCCAGTCGAGTGATTTCAATACCAGTTTCTACCTGGAGCGTCCATGCGTACTCGTCTGTCGTCAGGCCTTGTGACGGTGTGTCTTCTGTCGCTGAGCTCGACCCATGCGTTCGGGCAAACGACGTCAGAAGCGCGGAAGTCCTACGACGCCGCGATTCAAGAGGCGAAGCGCAGTTTTCTGAAGTGCGATGTGGATGCGATGGCCGGCGTGACGGACGACTACACCGGCGTCAATCCGGCTGGACGCGTCACGAAAGGACGAGCCGCCGAGTTGCAGGGAGACCGTGAGCTCTGCGCAGCGAACACGATTACAGCGTGGGACGCGACGACCACCGATTTTCACAGTAGTGGTTCGCTTGCGTGGGCGGCGGGCACACTGAAGATGACATTGAAGTCGAAAGCGACGGGCAAGGTGGAAACCCAGGAAGGGCGTTACCTGGCGACCTACGTGCGGCAGCCCAACAACAAATGGCTGCAGCAGTACTTCATGATGGCACCGATGGCGCCGGAGAAGAAATAGTCGGCTCATCGCGCGCGCTGGGAGTGCCGCTGTATCGATTCGAGCAAATGGCGTCTCGCTTCGATGCGCTCTCGCGCCCTCACTCGTAAGGATTCTGGGAGTGCACGAACCTTAACGCCAAACCGAGGAACGATCGAACCAGGCTCCGCGTTCGTGTCCACGTCGCACGCACATACATGCAGGGACACGCACACACTTCTCGCGCGGAGCGATTCAAATGGGTCGACGTTCAGCTACACTCCTTTCCCTGTTCGCAGCTACTGCAATTGCGACGATGGCGGCGTGCGGCGACCATAATGATCCCGTCAGCAGCAATCGCACGGCGGCGGGACTGCATGCGTCGGCGTCGGGCGGCACCTCGGGGTCGAGCGGGCCAGCCGCCGATCTCCAGATCAGCGGGTCGGCGAGCACCGGATCGCCATTCACCGATTCACTGTTCGTCTACACGTTCCAGATCAAGAACGTCGGGCCGGACAGCGCGCCGGACGCAACGTTCGTCGACACGTTGCCGCCGTCGCTGACCTTCGCGAGCGTCACGCTCGTCAACACCGGTGGCGTCGTCTTGTCGCAACCGGGGGCGATAATCGGCCCCATATCCATCACGCCGTTCTGCACGCAGACGCTGACCCCGACGAACGTCGTCGCGCTATGCGACGTCGGCTTCCTGAAGAAGAGTGGGAGCGTCACGATCCAGGTGAGCGTCGTCGCGCCCGATAGTCCAGGGCCCATCTCGAACACCGCGCACGCCGTCTCGAGCTTCCCCGATCCGTCACCGGCGAACAACTCGGTCACTATCAACGTGCAGGCGCAGGCGGCAAAGCCGGCCAAGGTCAATCCCACGCCGACGCCGCCTCCTCCGACGCCCGTCCCGACGGTGGCGTTCTCCACGCTGCCGGCCGAACAGTTCGGCGGTTACGTCTTCGCGGGTGGCCCGAGCGGCGTCGGCTTCGAGTTTACGCCGACCGTCTCCGGTCCCATGGTGAACCTGATCACCGCGACGGAAGCGTCGGGCGGCGGAAAGTCCGAATTCTGGATCTATAATGATAATCCACTCAATCCAGACAATCCGGGCACTCTGTACTTCGGCCCGATGTTCGGCGTGATTCAGTCGACCTTTGCGCTCGACATCATTTCTTTCCCGAAGGGTGGGCCGCCGCTCGTCGCCGGCCAGAAGTATTGGCTGTTCGGGTTCGGCGTGACCGGTGAGCTCAGCGGATTGTGGCATCTCTCGTCGAATGTCCTGGCCACCACGCCCTGCGCGAGCGGCCCGTTCCCAGGCATCGGCGTGGAACCCGGCGCAGCATGCCGCTACCCGGCATTCCAAATCAGCGTGCTTCACTAATGCGGTAGCCGGCGCGTCGGTCGAGCGCGACGACACGCACATCGACGGTGAAACACCGAAACGGAGACAGCCGGTTGTCTCCGTTTTGGTGTTTTACGATGCTGGAGACAGGCCGCAACGCGTCCGGTCGCGCCGACGGCGCCGCTGCTTGACGGTCTGTGGTCGAGGGATAAAATATTATCTCATGGAGATAAAAATTTATCACTGGCGACAGGCTTCGTGTTCTATCTGGAGGCGGCTGACCTCGTGCAATTCATCGGCGCGACGTTCGGGCGCGACACGCTAAGAGGCGAGTGGTCGCACGGCGGGTTGGCCAATGTACGCGAGACGCTGGGAATCGACCGTGCAACGCTGGAGCACAATTGGCGCGCCGCTGTCGCATCGCGAACGGCCCCGGCGTGGCCCGGGTGGCCGGCGTGGCGCGCGCAACTCAACAAATACGGTTGCTCGTGAAGGTCTGTATCATGAATGTTGATGCGGACCACACGCTAACGGAGATCTGACATGGCCACCCCACCAAAGAACACGATTTGTCTCTGGTACGACCGCGAGGCCGAAGAGGCGGCGCGCTTCTACGCCAGCACCTTCCCCGATTCGAGCGTGCGGGCCGTTCATCGCGCGCCGGGCGACTATCCGTCAGGCAAGAAAGGCGATGTGCTGACCGTGGAGTTCACGGTGATCGGCATTCCGTGTCTCGGACTGAACGGCGGACCGACGTTCAAACACAACGAATCCTTCTCGTTCCAGGTCGCCACGGTCGATCAGGCCGAAACGGACCGGTACTGGAACGCCATCGTCGACAACGGCGGCCAGGAGAGCCAGTGCGGTTGGTGTAAGGACAAATGGGGATTGTCGTGGCAGATCACGCCGATCGCGTTGACGCAGGCGATTACGGATCCCGACCCCGCCGCCGCCAAACGCGCCTTCGATGCAATGATGGAAATGCAGAAGATCGACATCGCGACCATCGAGGCCGCACGCCGCGGGCATTGAGCGTCGGCAGCGACGCCGAACGCGCGGCGATCGATCGCCCGACGGTCTACGCGATCGGAGCGATCTCGTATTTCGCCGCCGTATTGATTCATGAAGGCCTCGGTCACGCCGGCACCACCATGTTGCTCGGGGGCCGTGTCGTTCAAATCACGAGCGCCGCGTGCACGTGTGATGTATCGGCGCTCACGCCGTGGGCGGCGCGCACGGTGTATGCGGGCGGATGCATCGCGAACGTGCTCACCGGTATGTTGGTCCTTACGCTCGAACGGCTCGTGCCTACGACGCGTTCAACGTTGCGCTATGCCTGCTGGCTGTTCGGTCATGTGAGTCTTCTCATTGCGACCGGCTATCTCATGGTGTTTCCCTTTCTGCCGGCGGGCGATTGGCATGACTTCGTTGCAGGGTTGCCGAACGTCCTCGCGTGGCAGTTGGGCTTGACGTTGATTGGCATCGTTGGCTACGTCGCGACAATGCAGCATGCGCAACACGGATTGGACGTATTCGGCGGCAGCGATCCGCGCGAACGAGCGGTGCGTGCACGTGTCCTGACGCTCGGACCGTACCTTGTTGGTGGCATTCTCGAGACACTCAGCGCCGTCGTCGGCGGCGGCGGAATTCTGGCGTTGATCTCCGCGGCACCGGCGACGTTCGGCGGTACGATTGGACTGCCCATCGTGGGACGTCGCATGAGTAGCGCGCGCGGCACGTCGGCGGCCCATGGGATGACGTTGTCGAGGTCGCGCGGTGTCCTGGTGTTCGGGTGGGTTGCGGCGATCGTTCAGCTCTTCTGGCTTGGTCCGGGGCTGCTGCGGAATCATTGAAACGATACGCGATGGAGCTATGACCGTCGATTTCAGCGCGCAGTGCACGTGGCCCAATCTCGCCGAACCGTTTGCGTCGGCACTACGCGATGCGGTCGAGTTCATCTTCAAGGAATTCGAGCCCGCCGGCATCATCGCGACCGGAACGATCGTTCGCGGCGCCGCGCACGCGAACAGCGATTTGGACCTCTATGTGATTCGCCTTGGATCGCATCGTCGTCGCGTGCAACGTTTCTTCCGCGGTGTGCCGGCCGAGATCTTCGTGAATCCCCCGTCCGCGGTACGCAGCTATTTTCGCGACGAGGATCGCGACGGACGGCGGCTCACCGCGCACATGTTGGCGACGGGCGTCGTCGTCTTTCAGCGTGACGCAGTCGTCGACGAACTGCGCTCGGAAGCCCGAGAGTGGCTGGCGAAGCAGACGGCGACGTCGGACTTCGAGCGGCTCGCCACGCGATACTCCATTGCGTCGCGGCTCGAAGACGCGATCGACGTGCTCGCGACGGACGAAGTCACCGCGACCATGCTGCTGGCCGACTCGGTCACGGCTATGCTCGAGTATGCGTGCAAGACCGGCACCGGCGCGATTCCCCGGCGGAAAGATTTGCTTCGGACGCTCGCCGAGCGGCATCCCGATCTCGCGCGACTCGCGGATGCATTCTTTCGCACGGCACCGACCCGCGAGCGCGCCGACCTCGCATTAGCACTCGCTGATGCCACGATCGGTGCGCGTGGCTTCTTCGAGTGGGATTCCGGCGAGGGTACGGCCCCGGAATGAGCCTACCTCGCGCGAATGAGTGACGACATACTCGGGGCCGCGATTGACGCCGCGGCGCGCGCGTTGGCGGCGGCAACGTCCGTCGTCGTGTTCACGGGCGCCGGCGTGTCTGCCGAGTCGGGTATTCCGACTTTTCGTTCCGGCGCGAATGCGTTGTGGTCCAACGCCGACATCGCGCAGTTCGCGAATCCCACCGGGTATCGGCGTCGTCCGCACGACGCGTGGAGCTGGTACGCGAAGCGTGCACAGGTCGCGCGCGAAGCGCAGCCGAACGCCGCGCATCACGCGATCGCCGAGATCGAGCGGCGCGTGTCGTCGTTCGTGTTGGTGACTCAGAATGTCGACGGCTTGCATCGCCGCGCGGGAAGCGCGAACGTGATCGAACTGCATGGAACATTGCGTCGTGCGCGTTGCTTCGCGTGCTCACGCTACTCGGAGTGGCCCGAACCCCCGGGTGAGCCGACGTGCGGCGATTGCGGTGGATTGCTGCGTCCGGATGTTGTGATGTTCGAGGAGATGCTGCCGGAAGGCGCGATGGAGGCGGCGATCGACGCCGCGCGCGCGTGTGATGTGTTGTTCTCGGTCGGGACGTCGGCGCTCGTGTGGCCCGCGGCGGAGATTCCGCGGGCGGCGGTGAACGCGGGAAAGACGGTGGTCGTCGTGAATCCCGATCTGGAAGGGCACCCGTGGGGACGCACGACGATCTCGGTCAGGGGTGCGGCCGGAGCGGTGTTGCCGCGGGTGGTGGAGCGAGCGTGGAACCGAGAACAACGGTGACCGGAGGAATGGGAGCAATGCGGTTTATCGGTTGCCATGTGGCGAAAACCATGGATCGCACGCGACCGTCGAGACGCGTTCACACATGAGCCGACCGCCCCGCGCACTGCTGCTCGACTATGGCGGCACGCTCGTCGAGGAAGTCGCGTTCGATACGCGCGCCGGCATCGACATCCTCCTGGCCGCCGCGGAGAACTCCCCAAGCGAGGGCGTCGTCGCCGGTGCACGTGCCGCCGGCATGCATGCGATTCACTATGTGGATTCTCGAACAGCGGGTGCCGACGTATCTTCGCTCTCTTGCACGTGGCCCGACATTGTGACATTGGTGCGTCGCGCTCTCTGACATGACCGAATCCCGCCTCCTGCTTCAGCATTTTCTCGCCGCGCTGGCGTATCGCACGCAAAAGGCGCTGCGCGACGCGCCCGACGACTTCGCCGACTTCCGCGCGGCGCCCACAGCGCGCACGCCATACGAGCTCCTGTGGCACATGTCCGGCCTGATCGGCTACGCACGCACCATGTTTCACGGCGGGGAGTTCGAGCCGCCCCGTCTGACAAGCCTCACGGCGGAGATCGAGCGCTTCCACCAATTGCTCGGCGAGCTCCGAGACGATTTTGGCAACGCGGCATTGTCCGCGCACATTCGCGACGAGCAGTTTCTCCAGGGGCCGTTGGCCGATGCGATGACGCACGTGGGTCAGATCGCGATGCTTCGGCGCATTCATGGCGCGCCCATACCCTCGGGGAATTTCATCTTCGCGACGATCGATGCGAAGAATCTCAGTCCCGCGCAATCACTGCCCAACGCCCCGGATCCTGATTGGCGCGCCGACGAGATGCCGCATGCCCCCGGTCCGCGGCGTCGGCACCGCGATGGCAATGTCTAGCGAGCGTCGCTCGAAATCATCCGCCGCGTCGGTCGAACGAGCGCTCGATGGCGGCGATCGGCGCTCCGTGGGACAGGTGGCTCAACTGGTGAGACGTGTGCGCCGAAATCCGGCGATGCTCGGCGACGTCGTTGCTGCGCTCGCCTCGCCGCGGCCGCTTGTCGCCATGCGCGCCGCCGATGCGCTGGAGAAGATTTCGCGCGACGATCCGAATTGTCTCGCGCCGTTTCGCCGGCGATTGATCGACGTCTGCGTGCGAACGGGCGATCCAGTCGTGCGGTGGAATCTGATTCAATGTCTTCCGCGTTTGCGGCATCGTCGGCCGGCGCTGCTTCGGCTGACCCGCCAGCTCGAGGTGTGGCTCATGACCGACCCGAGCGCCATCGTGCGTGCCACTGCGCTCGACGCGTGCGTCGCTCTCGCGGAGCGCGACGCGGAGCTCCGACCATTTGGCGAGCGTCTCGTCGCGGAGGCGCTCGCCGCGCCAAGTGCGTCGCTTCGCGCGCGGGCGCGCCGACTGTCGGCAGCACGCTCGGCTCCGAATGCGCGATGATCGTATGCTCATGGATCTGCACATCGAGGCGCTGTACACGCTCGATGGCGCCGGTCAGCTCGTGCGGGTCCGCGTGCACGACGGCTTGCCGGCTCCACGCGTGTTCGTCGGCCGTACCGCGAATGCCGTCGCGTATCGCTTCCGCGCCGACGTAGCGGAGACGATTCGTCGTGAGGTCGTCGCGGCGTGCGATGCGGCCGGCGAGCTTACCGAAGACGCGTCGCTGGAAGCGCCGGCTGAGCTGGCCCGTCTAACGGCGATCGTCGCACGCTCGGCGCCCGTCGACGGCAGCTCGGCCGGGCCGGTATTCGCATTCTCTAATAACGCCGACGTGCCCGCCGTGCCAAGCGGCACAACCGTCGTGCACGTCACCCGGGACAACGTCGGCGTGCTGCGGGCTTTCCTGCCGGCGTGGATGCCCGATGTTCACCACTCTCCGCCACTTTTCGCGCTGCTCGTCGATGGGAACGCGGTCGCCGTGTGCGGAAGTGTGCGCATCACGCCTCGCGCGCACGAAGCGGGCGTCGAGACCGCCGCGGCATTCCGAGGCCGCGGCTACGCGGCGTTGGTGGTTGCCACGTGGGCGCAGGCGGTGCGGGCGATGGGTGCGGAGCCGCTCTATAGCACCAGTTGGGCGAACACTGCCTCGCGCACGGTGGCGCGAAAGCTCGGACTTCTGCATTTTGGCAACGATCTGCACGTGACGTGAGGGGCCACTTCCCAACGGAGCCCGCATGACCAAACGTCGGACGTTCCTCGGCCAACTCGGTGCCCTCGCCGCCGGGGTATCGGTCGCTCCCGACGAGCTGCGCGCCGCCTCGGCGCGAAACATGGGCCCGTGGGACACCTCGTGGCTCGACCGCCTCGCGGCCGCACAGTACCGCGTCGTCTTCAACACCAGCGAGATCAACGACGGCAACGTGCTGAGCTACGCGTCGACATTCCTCGACGATTACCACACGGTCCATGGCACGACCGACGCGCAAACCCGGCCCGTCATCGTGTTTCGCCGGCTCGGTACTCCGATGGCGGTGAACGACGCGATGTGGGAACGCTACGCCATTGGCGAAGACCTCAAGATCAAGGATGCGAATACCCACGCCTTCGCGACGCGCAACGTGTACTGGAAGGCACGCGATGGGGCAACGGGGTACGAAGCAAAGTACGCGATCGAACCGCTGCAACAGCGCGGGTTGATCTCGCTCGTGTGCAACGTTGCGCTCGGAAACTGGGCGGCAGGCATGGCGCGGAAAACCCAACGCGATCCCGAAGCGGTGAAAGCCGAAGCGCGCGAGAATCTCATTCCCGGCGCGATTCTCGTTCCGTCGGGAATCTACGCGTTGATCCGCGCGCAGAACGCGGGGTGCGCCTACATGCCTGGTACGTAGCGCATCTATGATCGAAATCTCACGCGTCGTTCCACAGCTGCGGACCACCGATCTCGGGGCGTCGATCCGATTCTACACGTCGCTGCCCGGATTCTCGCTCGCGTTCCAGTACGAGGACTTTTACGCCGGCATCCTCGCGGGCACGCAGCCCATCCACCTCAAGCTCGTCGACGCGAAGGATCCGTCGATCGACGTCGTCGCGCGCGACGAGCATCTGCATCTCTACTTCGTGACTCCGGACATCAGCGCGGCGGCACAAGCCGTCCGCGACGCCGGCGTGCCCATGGTGAAAGACGTCCACGCGACCGAATGGGGCACGCGCGAGTTCGTCATCCGCGACGATCAGGGACACACGTTGTACTTTGGCGAGGCGGCCGAAGATTCATCGAGCGCGAACCCGGAATAGGCGCTATTTCTCGTTCTTGTAGATCCGCCCGCCCTTCATCACGAACACGACGTTCCGTAGCGCCGTGATGTCCTTCGTCGGATCGCCGCGCACCGCGATGATGTCGGCCTGCATGTTCGGCGCGATCGTGCCGATCGAATCCTGCAGGTGCATCGACTCGGCCGTCAGTGACGTGGCCGACGTGATGGCGTCCATCGGCGACTGACCGCCCGCCTGCACGCGGCACACCAGCTCTTCGGCGTTGCGACCGTGCGCGCCGGCGACGGCGTCGGTGCCGAAGATTACCTTGAGTCCCGGGGTGTGAATCGCGTGGTTGTATACTGTCGCCGCCAGCGGCAGCGCTTTCTCCATTGCCGCGAATCCTTCCGCATTGTAGTTGCCGATGCCTTCGTACTTCGCGCGATTGTCGAGATAGTTGCGGAAGACGAGGCACACCTGGGGATCGAAGTAGACGTGATGATCCGCCATGAGCTTGAGCGTTTCATCATCGGCGAACACGCCGTGCTCGATCTGGTCGCAGCCCGCGAGCACCGACGCCTTGATGCTGGCCGAGCTGTGCGCGTGGACCATGGTGCGCATGCCCTGCGCCTTGGCTTCGCCGCACAGCGCGTTGAGCTGATCCTGGCTCAACGTCTGCGCGCCGCCGTCGCGAATGCTGGCCGATGCAAAGATCTTGATGACGTCCGCGCCTTCCGCTTTGCGCTGGCGTACTTGCGCACGAAGCGTGTCGGGCGTCGGGCGCGTGCTGCTGAATGGGTTGAGTGACGTCAGCACGCGCGGGCCGGGAATCTGACCCATTGCGATCCACTCGCGCAGATCCTTGTCCTCGGGCGAACCGGGACTTTGAATCGTCGTGAAGCCGGCCATGAGCGTCGCGTAGGCGTTGCCCGCGGTCGAGAGCATCGACTCGACCGGCGTGTCGCCGTCGCCGCGCGTGTGATAGCGCCCCTGCCGATTGAAGTACCACGTCAGATGCGAATGCGCGTCGATCAATCCGGGCAATAACGTCAGGCCCTTGAGATCGTACGTTGCGGCGCCGCCGGCCGACTTGTCGACCTTCGTGATCCTGTCGCCGACGACGGTGATGCTGCCGCCGGGAATGACATGACCGCGTCCGTCCACGATGCGGTCGGCGTGAAGGATGATCGGCTTCGGCGAAGCGGTCATGGATTGAGCCTGAGCCAGCGACGCGACGGTCGCACTAACCAACATGAGCATCGAGAGCAACAGCGAGCGCATGGAAATTCCGATGAGATGGCCGCGGGAGATTATCCCCGTTGCGCCCGGAAATCCAGACGGAGCCGCTGAATTACGCCACTCGCAATCCGCCGGGCTTCGCGATGTAGTAGCCCTGCACGTAGGTCGCGCCGCGCTCGCGATTCCAGTCCAGCTCCTCGACCGTCTCGACGCCCTCGGCGATCGTCTGGATCTGCAGCTGTTGCGCGAGATCGAGCAGCCGTTCCGCGCCGCCAAGATGCGGCTGCGGCGACATGCGGACCCGCTCCATGTCGAGCTTCACATAGTCGGGGCGGACTTCGTGAATCAACCGGCGCGATTGCTCCTGGCATCCGACGTCGTCGAGGGCGACGCGAAATCCAGCCTCACGCACCGAGTCGACGACCAGCCGCAGCTGCCTGAGGTCTTGCGTCTGTTCGGCGTCGATCACCTCGAGCACCACGCGCTCCCGCGGAATATCCGCGAATTGAATCGCCTCGATCGTTGGGGCGAGCGCGCTCGCGCCGCCGCGCATGGATTCCTGCGTCACGTTGAGAAACAGCGGACGTCGTTCATCTCGACTTGCCGCGACGCGAATCGCCGAGCGACGCGCCGCGCAGTCGAGCTCCGGCAGCATCCCGCAGCCGCGCGCGGCGTCGAGCAGCTTCGCCGGCGACATCTGGCGGCCGTCGTGACCGATCCCGCGCAGCAACGCCTCGTGTCCCAGCACACGACTCGGCTCGCTCGCGTGAACGATCGGCTGAAAGATGCTCGTCAACCGGTCGTCGCGAAGCAGATCAACGAACCAGGCCGACTCGCGTGCCCGGCGCAGCTCGTCGATCGTTCGCACGCGCGCGATGTCGTCGACATCGAGATCGTCCGTGCCGAACTTGAACACGCAGCGAGTATCGGCCGCCTCGTCGCTCGAGAGCAGCGAGAACAGGTCGATGAGCAATTCTTCAGGATAGCCGTTGGGTGATTCGACCATCAACGCGCCGCTGGGTGCGGTGCCGACGGTCCAATCGACGCGGCGGAGGTACGTGCGCACTTTGCGCAGCGCCAGCCCGACCGGAAACCACAGGTACAGGCGACCAGCATCCATTCCTCCGCTGCACGGCGCCGCGGCGTCGCGAGCGCGAGTGGCATCGGGTGAGTGAGTCATTGCGCGTCGTCTGAGAGTGTAGTTCAGGCCCTGCACTCTCAGTATCGGCGCCAACGCGCATTTCTGTTGTCTTATGTCCGGCGAACGCTTCGGCTTACGCCGCGTAGACCTCGAAGAGGCCCGCCGCGCCCATGCCACCGCCGACGCACATCGTGACCATGCCGATGCCGCCGCCCTGCTTTCCAAGCTCGTGAATCAGCTGCGTCGTGAGCTTCGACCCCGTCGCCCCGAGCGGATGGCCGAGCGCGATGGCGCCACCGTTCACGTTCACCTTCTCTTCGGGGATTCCAAGTTCCTTGATGACGGCCATTACCTGCGCGGCGAACGCTTCATTGAACTCGATCAGCTTCACGTCGTCGAGTTTGAGGCCGGCCCGCTTGAGCGCCTTTGGAATCGCCTTGATCGGACCGACGCCCATGATGTCGGGCTCGACGCCGGCGGCGGCGAACGTGATGAATCGCGCGAGCGGTTTGAGGCCCAGCTCCTTCGCGCGATCCGCGCTCATCAACAGCACGGCGGCAGCGCCGTCCGAGTAGGGACTCGCATTACCCGCGGTCACCGTGCCGTTCGTCTTGAACGCGGGCCGCAGCTTCGCGAGGCCTGCCATCGTCGTATCGGGGCGAGGCAGCTCGTCGCGCGCGAACTCCACCGTCGTCTCGTGCTTCTCGCTTCCTTTCCATTCCACCTTCTCGACGGGCACGGGCGCGATCTGATCGTCGAACGCGCCGCGCTGCCACGCGCGCGCCGCTTTCTGTTGGCTGCCGAGCGCCCAGCGATCCTGATCTTCGCGCGTCACGTTCCAACGCGCGGCGACGCGCTCGGCGGTGAATCCCATACCGATATAGGACTCGGTGAGGTCGGGATCGAGTCGCGTGTGATAGCCGGACATCGGCACCTGGCTCATCATCTCGACGCCGCCCGCGAGGACGATGTCGGCCATGTCGCTCATCACCGACTGCGCGCCGAGCGCGATGGTCTGGAGTCCCGACGAACAGAATCGATTGATCGTGGCCGACGGGACCTCGACGGGCAGTCCGGCGCGCAGCCACGCGAGGCGCGCGACGTTGAGTCCCTGCGTCGCTTCGGGCATGGCGCAGCCCCAGAAGGCGTCGTCGATCGACGCGGGATCGACGCCCGCTTTGTCGATGGCGGCTTTCATGATGTGCGCCGAGAGATCGACGGCGTGCACGTCCGCGAGCGCGCCGTCTTTCTTGCCTTTGGCGACGGGGCTGCGGACGGCGGAGACGATCACGACTTCCTTTGACATATGGAATCTCTAATATGAAGTTGTCATCCCGCGCGGCGGCGCGAAGCGCCGGAGTCGCTCGGGATGACACGGAATTAATTCCTCAGCGGCTTCCCGGTCTTCAACGTGTACTGCATTCTCTCTTGCGTCTCCTTGGTCCCCAGCAGCCGCAAAAAAGCCTCCCGCTCGAGCGCGAGAATATCTTCTTCGGTGACACGCCGCGGCGGTCCGTCGCCCCCGGTGAGCACATACGCGAGCTCGTGCGCGATCTTGACCTCGTGCTCCGTAATCTGTCCCGCTTCGCGCATCGCCCACACGGCGTACTGCAAGTTGCCGAGCGCGTCCTTGCCCATGGCCGTGATCGAACGCGGCAACGGTGACACATAGTCCGGCGCGAGATCGACAACGCGCGCCACGGCGTCGGCAAGCAATCGATCGCGATTCATCGTGATGCGATCGCGCGCGCGCAGGAAGCCGAGCTTCCGTGCCTCGGGCGCGCTCGTGCTCGTCGTCGCCATCGCGATCAGCTGAAACGCGCGACGCACCGCTTCGAACGGATCGGCCTCGATGTACGGCACGAGGTCAGTCGCGAAGCGGAACAACAATTCCGTGGTACCGCCGCCCGCGGGAATCAACCCGACACCCACCTCGACGAGCCCCATGTACAACTCGGCATGCGCTTGCACCGCGTCGGCGTGCAGCGAGAACTCGCATCCACCGCCGAGCGTGAGACCGAACGGAGCGGAAACGACGGGAAACCGCGATCGCCGAATACGAAGCGAAGTATCCTGGAACCGGCGCACCGCACCGTCGACCTTCTTCCAGTCGCCGCCGCCGACCAGCTGAAGCACCATGTACAGATCGGCGCCGGCGCTGAACGTGCGCGGATCATCGTTGCCGATGACGAGGCCTTGTAGTCCGTCCTTTTCGACACGATCGAGCGCGCGATGCACCATCGTCACGACGCCTTCACCGAGCGTGTTCATCTTGCTATGGAACTCGAGCACGGCGACGCCGTGCCCGGCGTCGACCAGCGACGCATCGTTCGAATGCTCGAGAATGCGCCGCTCGCGGTTTTGCGGCGTATGAAATTCAGCGAGCCGAATCTCGCCCGGATCGCGCGGAATCTCCTCGTATCCACCGCTGAGCGAGAGCACGCGCTCGCCGTCGGCCGTGTAGAAGCCGTCGGTTGCCTCCCGCAGCAGCGCGGGCTCGTCGAGCCCGAGCTCGGCGAATCCCTTTCGCAGGAAATCGATGCCGAGGAGATCCATCTGCTTGAACGCCCCCAAGTCCCAGGCGTAGCCCCACTCCATGGCGTGATCGACGGCGGGAATGTCGTACGCGATCGCCGGGGTCGTCGTCAGCACGTAATGAGAGAAGCGTAACAAGTATTCCCTGACGAACGCCCCTTCGCGGTCATTCCAGTCGCGGAAGGCGGCGAATCGTTCGGGCAACGGCAGTTTGCTCAGCCGCTTGAGCTCCGGCGTCTCGGGCTTGACCTGGGGCTTGTACGCGCCGGTCGTCCAATCGAGCGTATGAATTTCCTTGCCGACGCGTTTGTAAAAACCGGCGCCGCTCTTCTCCCCGACGTTGCCGGCCTTGATGAGATCCTGTACCCACGTCGAGAGCGTAAAGTCCTCGCCGGTCGTATCGCTCAAGCCACGCGTCACGTGACCGATGACGTCGATGCCGGACAAGTCGGCCGTGCGATACGTCGCGGACTTCGATCGGCCCGTCAACACGCCGGTGAGGACGTCCGCTTCGTCGATTGTGAGCTTGTGTTTCTCCGTCTGGCGAATCACGAGCACCATGCCGAACACGCCCAGGCGATTCGCGACGAACCCCGGCACGTCCTTCGCGACGACGATCCCTTTGCCAAGGATGCGATCGCTGAACCGGCGCGCGGCGTCGATGGTCTCGGGGGCGGTCTCCGGCGTCGGAATGATCTCGAGCAGATGGAGATAGCGCGGCGGATTGAAGAAGTGCATGCCGAGAAAGCGCGAGCGCCACGACTCGCCGCGGCCTTTCGTGAGCAGCTGCATGGGAATGCCCGACGTGTTCGACGCGACGATGGTGTGCGCCGGCAGCAGCTTTTCCAACTTCTCGAATAACGCCTGCTTCGGCTCGAGCTGTTCGATGATCGCCTCGATCACGAGATCACACTCGGCCAGCCGAGCCAGGTCGTCGTCGAGGTTGCCGGTTTCGATCGCGCTCGCGCGGTCGGGATCCATGAATGCCGCCGGCTTGGATTTCTTCATGCGCTCGACGCCGGCGCGCGCGGGCCCGTTGCGGTCGCCGTCTTTACCCGGCACGTCGAGGAGAATCACCGGAACGCCGGCCGATGCAGCGAGCGCGGCGATTCCCGCGCCCATCGTGCCGGCACCGACGACTCCGAGCTTGCGGATACGCATTCGTGTTTCCAGAGAGTGTCTCCTCGAATGATACTACCGATAAACAGCGGACGAACCGTACCACGGACGGAGTTCGGACGTACACGGACCGACACGGAAACACCGTTAACTGCAGTCAACTGCTGTTGAGTTATTCTTTGAAGAACACCCTCGGGATGCCGGTTCCCGAAGCATCCGAGGGTGTTCTGAAGAGCACTCGTTCGAGACGCCGTCTCCGTGCCGATCGGTGAACGTTCGCCGTCCGTCCGTGGTATGCACTTGTCCGACGCATCCCGGCGAAAGGCCAACTCCTCAGCTCGCTCACCGGCGATGTAGATTGAAACGAAGTCAGCCCGGTTCCGTGGCCGGAAGGGCAAAGAGGTCGGTGCGTGTCGATGTCGCTGAGTTCAGTCCCAATCGCTTCGTGAGGGTTCAGTGCGATCCGATAGAATGAGGTTTGTCGCGGCAGCCGTCGTGCTGGCCGGTTGCGCGAGCAGTGCTCCGAAGACATTCGGCGCGTATCATGATCTGGCGCCGGCGGTGGCGCCGACGCAGGGCGAGCGCTTGCCGCAGCATCTCACCGTGCAGCTCAACCGGCCCGCGAACGTTGCGGTGTTTCTGGTGGTGCCGGGGCGCGGCAGCCAACTCCTCTTCCCCGCCGATTCGAATCAGAGCGGCTTCATGGACGCGGGCTCGCACCTCGTCGAGACGTATTATGCGCGGCGTGCGCCGACCGATACGTCGCGTCTGATTCGGCAGCCGGCGACTCGCCCCATGAACCCGCCGGGTGGACGCGGTTTTCCGCAGCGCGGCCGCGGTGATTCAACGATCGCGTTCGGCGGCGCGGCGCGCGGATTTCTACTCATCTACGCCTCGCAGGAACCGTTGCCGTACAACATTCTCTCGACGAAGGTGAGCGGCCTCTCGCTCCCGATCGAAGATCAGGATGCACTGAATACCGTGACGAAGCTGGTTCGGGAGACAACGCATACGACCGGGCCATGGGCGGCGTATGCGACTGATTTTCCGAAGTGACCAGATCGGCGGTAGGGGCTGGTCTCAAGGCGAAAAAAAATTAACGATCGTCAATTCCTTTCCCGCTCTTGTCGCCGCGCAGAATCCCGTTGCGGATCCGGACTGCCTTCTCCGACGCCGTCGGATCTTCGTCCACGACAACGTCGCCCGGCGCGAACTGCAGCTTACCAGCGAGGGTGATCTCCTCCGAGCCGCGTCGGACCCGGATCGGCATGAGCGTGCCTGGCATCGACGCACCGTACTTGGCGCGCATCTTTGCGCCGAACTGCTGGTCCTGAACCGGAATGTCGCCGACCGAAATCAGATAATCGCCCGCGCGCACGCCCGCCGCCGCCGCTGAGCTGCCCTCGGCCACGTTGGCGACCAGGATTCCCGACGAATCCATTGACGTCAATACACCGAGACGGGGGACGCTATCCTGCCGCGCCCGCAGACCGGCGAGGGGCAGCACCGTCTCCCACGGGAATGGCTCGCGCCCGTCGATGTACTTGGACGCGAACGACGTGAACGATTTGCCGTTCGCCGCGGCGCTCACCGCGTTCCACCAATCCGCCGACGTGAAGCCGCGCCCGTGCTTGTACACATTCTGATACAGCCCGCGCATCACGTCGTCGAGGGAGTGTTTGTTGTCGCTCGCGTCGCGGATGACGATGTCCAGCATCAGTCCCGCGAGCGAGCCTTTCGGATAGTAGATGTATCCCGTGCCGTCGACGGGATGAATCCACGTGCTGAGCGACGCATCCTCGAGCGAGATCGGCTCGACGTCCGCCACTTCATTGATCTTCGCGGCCGTGAGCCCGTAGAAGGCGTGGGCGTCAACAAGCCCGCTGCGCACTTCGGCGAGATCGGCGTAATAGTCGGTGATGCCCTCCGACACCCACAACCACGGCGTCGGCTGCGCATGCGAGTACTGGTATGGCCACATCTCCGACGGCCGAAGTCGCTTCACATTCCATGAATGAAAGATCTCATGTGCGTACAGCGACGGCTGGAATTCGCTGCCGACGTACGAGGGCGCGAGCACGTCGACGTGCGAGCTCTGATGCTCCAACCCGCTCGCGCCGCCGTACGACGAATCGACGATCTGCATGAGCGTGTAGTTCGCCCACGGCGCTTCGCCGAACACCTTGATCTCCGCGGGAATGATCTTTCGAAGTTGCTCCCACGCCGCGTTGCGCGTCTGTCCGCTCACCGAGCCCGCGGGATACGTCGCGAGCCGCACCCACTTGTCGGCGATGCGCGTGCTGTCGTAATCGAAGCGGCCGACGAAGAACGGCATGTCCACGAGATCGTGATAGTTCGCCGCCGTGTACGTGCGCGTACCGGCCATCGTCATACCCGTCGCGACTTTCCAATCGGTCTCGGTGCGTACAACGACCGTCGCCGGAAAATCGAGCGTCTGGCCTTCGGGATACAGAAAGAAGTTCGTGCCGTTGAACAACAGGAAGTCGGACTTCGACCACGCCATCGCGTTGTCGAGCGTATCGGCGCGATAGACGAAGGAAACGTGAATCGACTTCGCGCCCGCCGGGCGCACGCGCCACGTGTCGTAATCGAGCTTGTCCCAGGTGAGCGGCTTGCCGTCGCCCGTCTCCGCCGCGAACCCCGTGACGAATCGCGCGAAATTATCCAACTCGTACGCGCCCGGCGTCCATGCGGGAAGTGACAACACCACCGGCGCGGTTCCCGCCGTCGTGAACGTCATCGCCACCGCGACCTCTCGCTCGGCCGCACTTCGGCGATTGAACATCACCTCGTACCGAATGTCGCGCACCGGCGCCGAGACGGTATCTCCGCGCGTTTGCGCGAGGAGCGACGCCGGCACCGCCAACAGCACGAGCCAGCGCATTACTGCATCGCCCTCGCGCGGCGCAGCATCCATCCGTAGAGCAGCACCACGATCGCGATGAAGGCGAACGTCCCAAGCCACGGCGCGGGCGCGAAGGTCTCGGGGACGAGCGCGATCGGCGCATCTTTCACCAGCGCCACGATCAGGCCGGCGTTGATCACGCCCCAGATGCTCTCGCCCACGATCAACCCCGACGCGACGAGCGTTCCAAGCCGCTCCGCGCGTTCCGGGTCTGGCGCGGTACGAATTCGTCCAAGGTACCAGTGCGACACGATCGCGCCGACGACCACCGCGAACGTCGCCGACATCGGCAGGTAGATGCCGATACCCACCGCCAACGGCGGGATGCGAAGCCTTTTCATCGCGCCGAGGATTTCGTCGAGAACGATCAGGCCGACGCCGACGAGCGCGCCGATGCCGATCATCGCCCACTCGAGATTGCCGCCGATCACACCCTTCGCGAGCGCCGAGATGAGCGTGGCTTGCGGCGCCGCGAGCGGATGAGGCGCGACGACACCGACATTCGCCGCGCCGGCGAAGCCGTACGCGTGCGCGAGCAAATTGAGCACCCAGGGAATCACCGCCGCGCCCGCCGCGACGCCGACGATCAGCGCAACCTGCTGCCGCATTGGCGACGCACCGACGAGCTGTCCTGTTTTCAGATCCTGCAAGTTGTCGTTCGAGATCGTCGCGCACGCGAAGACGATCGCGGTGATGAAGAGCGAGAACGCCACCAGCGCCGACCGCGCATCCGGCGTGGACGGCTTCACCGCGACGACGAGCACCGACGCGCAGATCACGATCGAGAGAATGCCGACGCCCGAGATCGGGCTGTTCGAGGCGCCAATCAGTCCGGCCATGTACCCGCAGATGCCGGCGATCAGAAATCCGACGAGCACGACGAACGGCACGGTGACGGCGGTCAACAGCACCGCGTTGCTCGCGAGCACGGTCGAGCGCGCGAAGCTGAACGCGAGCCACGCGGCGATGACGGCGCACACGAACGCGAGCGCGTAGATCCACACCGGCGCCAGATCGCGATCCAAATCGTCGCCGACGACTTTCGACTTCGAGGCGGCCAGGGTGCTGACCAACCCGCCGAGCACGGGCTTCGCGAGCCGCGCGAGTGTGTAGATCGCGGCAATCGCGATGGCGCCGGCGCCGATGAACCGCACCTGCGTCCGCCAGATGGCGCTCGTATGCGCCGCGAGATCCGCGCCCGCCTGGAGCGGCGCCGCGTGCGTGAGAATCGGAACCGCAATCCCCCACGCGATGATCAGTCCCGTCAACATCGCCATGCCCACCGAAAGGCCGACGAGATGGCCCGCGCCGAGCAGCGCAAGTGACCACGCGAAGTCGTAACCGCTCGCCGCACCGCCGCCGATGTTGAAGAAACCCGTGAACTCACCGGCGATGAGTTGTGTCGCGCTCACGATCGCCAGCCCCGCTGACGCCACGGCGCCCAGGATCACGGCCACCAGTCCTTCGCGCGATTCGCCAGCCTGTCCCGAGCGGAGCGAGGGATCTAAAACCTCGCCGCGCGTGCCCGAGCCAACCTTCAACACCTCCGCCGCCGCGACGCCTTCGGGATACGGCAGGTCGGACGTCGTCACCAATGCGCGCCGCAGCGGAATCGTGAACAACACGCCGAGCACGCCACCACTCAAACAGATGAAAAATGATTGCCAGAATGGAAAGCCCTTCCACCAGCCGATGATCACCAGACCAGGCAACACGAAGATGATCGCCGACAGCGTCCCCGCTGCCGAGGCAACGGTCTGAACGATGTTGTTCTCGAGAATGGAGGAATCCTTCACGGCGCTCAGGATCGCCATCGAGATCACGGCGGCCGGGATCGACGACGCGAACGTGAGCCCGACCTTGAGGCCCAAATACACGTTGGCGGCGGTGAACACCGTCGTGATGAGCGCGCCGAGGATCAGTCCGCGCAGGGTCAGTTCTTTGGGTTTCATGGGCCCAATCTTACACCTGAAGGCGAGCGGAGGGACAGCCCGGGCGAGTCCGACGAACGTATGGGTCTCGCCAGGGATTCGCACCGTGAAGTATTGTTCCGAGGGGTCCCGGCCAAGCGGCGTGACCGCGGCCGGCTTCCGGAGGAAGTATAATGAGCAAAGCGGTATTAACAATTGCTCAACTCTGCCTGATGGCCGGCGTCGCCACGGCCCATGCCCAGGCTCGGGCGGGCGCCGTCGCCGGGGTGGTGCGCGACAGCATCGGCAACGTGCTCGAGAACGTCGAAGTCACGGCGATCACGGCCGCCAAATCGGTACGCACCGATTCGCTCGGCCGCTTCACCCTCGCCGGCCTGCCGGCCGGGCCGGCGGATTTGAGCGTGCGGCGATTGGCGTACAGCCCCGTCATCCTCGGCGTTCAGATTCCACCGGCCGACACGACGGAGGTCGAGATCGAGCTCGGCGTCGTCGCCCAGCAGTTGACCGGCGTCGTCGTCCAGGCCGATCGCGACCACCTGCACGAGCTGTTCGCGTTCGAGACGCGCCGCCGGCAGGGCATCGGACACTTCATCACCCGGTCGCAGATCGAGGATCGGCACCCGATGCTCTTGAGCGACATGGTTCGGATGATCCCCGGCACGGTGCTCATTCCCGGCGACAACGGCCGCACGTCGCTCCGCTTCTCTCGCGTATCGCGAGGCAACTGCCCGCCGCAGTTCTACGTGGACGGCATGGAGGTGTACGGGTTCAGCATCGACGACATGCCGCCGGGCGACGTCGAAGGCGTGGAGCTCTACGCGGGCTCCGCCGGCTTGCCGCCGGAATTCAATCGGGTGCACAGCACGGCCATCTGCGGCACGGTCGTGATCTGGACGCGGCTGCCGGGGAGCGACCGAAAGAAATAGCGCTGGGCGCTGGGCGATGGGCGCTGGGCGTCGACAAGCCGTAGTTTGATCTTCGTCGGTCCTCTCTCGTCTCCCTTCCACCGTCCGGTTTTCATGCGTTCTCGTTTCTTCGGCATGGCGCTTTACGCGCTCATCGCGGCATCTGCGAATGCGTTCGCCCAACGCCCAGCGCCCACCGCCCAACGCGCTGACCTCATTGTCACGAACGCGCGCATCTACACCGTCGACGACAACCATCCGTTCGTCGAAGCCATGGCCGTGCGCGAGGGCCGCGTGACGTTCGTCGGCTCGGCGCGCGAAGCCATGCTGCTTCGCGATCCCTCGACACGCGTCGTCGACGCCGGCGGCCACACGATCATTCCCGGCATGGTCGACGCCCACGCGCACCTGTTCGAGCTCGGCGAATTTTTGCACAACATCGATCTGCGCGCGACGCGGTCGTATGAGGAAATCGTGAACATCATCGCCGCGCACGTGAAGGAGACGCCGAGTGGGCGGTGGATTCGCGGCCGCGCGTGGGATCAGAACAAATGGGGCGATACGCGCTTCCCGACGCACGAGGCGCTGTCGCGCATCTCGCCAAACAATCCCGTGGTCCTCGAGCGTGTCGACGGCCACGCGCTGCTCGCGAACGCCGCCGCGATGCGCGCGGCAGGCGTCACTGCCGCGACCAAGGACCCCGCGGGCGGACGCATCGAGCGCAACGCCAACGGCGAACCAACCGGCGTGTTCGTCGACAACGCGCAGGCGTTGATCGAGCGCGTCGTGCCGCCGTGGTCGCATGACGAGATGGTCAGCCTCGCTCTCGCTGGTGTGAAGGAAGCCAACAAGTACGGTCTCACCGGCGTGCACGATCCCGGCGAGCCTCGCACCGTGCTCGACGTGTTCGAAGAGCTCGCGAAGGCGAACAACCTGAGTCTTCGCGTGTACGCGATGATTTCCGACGACAGCGCCGCGATCGAGCATTACTTCGAGCTCGGGCCGCGCAGCGATCTGTACGACAGCCACCTCTGGATTCGCGCGATCAAGCTCTACGCCGACGGCGCGCTTGGCTCGCGCGGCGCCGCGCTGCTCGACCCGTACACCGACGATCCCAAGAACAACGGCCTGCTCAAGTCCACCCCCGAGCATCTGCGCGATGTGTCGACGCGCGCGCTGCAGCACGGCTTCCAGGTGGCGACGCATGCGATCGGCGACCGCGGCAATCGCATCGCGCTCGATGCATATGAGGCCGCTCTCGAGGCGGTTCCGACGGTCGATCATCGTTTTCGCATCGAGCACGTGCAGGTGCTCGATCACGCGGACGTTCCGCGCTTCGCGCAGCTCGGCGTCATTCCGTCGATGCAATCGGTGCATCAAACGAGCGACATGTACTGGGCGTCGAACCGGCTCGGCTACGCGCGCACGTTCGGCGCGTATGCGTGGCGTTCGCTGCTCAACACCGGCGTCATCCTTCCGAACGGCAGCGACATGCCGGTGGAGCGCGTGAATCCGCTCTATTCGTTCCACGCCGCGGTGTCGCGGCAGGACGACAACAATTGGCCGCCGGGCGGTTGGTTTCCGGAGCAGAAGATGACGCGCGACGAAGCGCTCAAGTCGATGACGATCTGGCCCGCGTTCGCGGGGTTCCAGGAGAAAGAGCTCGGCTCGCTGACACCAGGCAAGTTTGCGGATTTTGTGATACTCGACCGCGACATCATGACGGTGCCGGACCAGGAAATCCTCGGCACTTCGGTGCTCGCGACATATATTGGTGGACGGGCGGTGTTCGAGCGCAGTCGCTAGATCACCGTCCGCGACATCCTTTTTGGTGGTTTCATGGTTCCCCTGCCCCTCTCGAGCGAGCTGGCGCGCCCCGCCCGCTACCCTTGGCTGACCGCCGATCGCTTGGGCCGTGTGCGCGCCATTTTGCTCGCCCTGTCGTTGTTTCTGGGACTCGCGGTCTACGTGTTTCACACCGTGAGCACCGCGCGAAACGCGACGCCCCCGCTGATCACCAAGTTGCGCGGCGTGGGAGTGCTGACATGGCTGTACGCTTTGGTGCAGATGTTCGATCTGCGCTTCTACAACAGCCGCTGGGCGCAGCGCCGGCGTGAGTCCACCGGGCTGCCGGACAGCCTCCACGGCTGGCTGCTGGGCCAGATGCTGGCGTGGTATGGCATCCTCTATTACGGGCTTACCGAGGACGTGCGGTGGTACGCGGCGGGGATGATTTTGCTGGTGGTGAGTTTTCTGGCGTTTCCGATCGGGCGCCGTCGGTAGCGTCGACCAAACCGGACGCGACCGTAGCCGGCCTTCAGACCTCACAACTGTGACCACGACCAGATCTGACCAGATCTGACAAAACCTGAAAGTGCCAAAAGCCCTTCTGATTCTTGCATCAGAAGGGCTTTTGCTACGGCGTTTTCCAGCCCTGGCCAGATATCTGGTCAGACGTTGTCATGATGCAACGTTGTGCAACCCCAAGAAGGCGGCCATTTCTTTTTGTGGCGGTGCAAACTAGCATTTTTGGGATGTTTACGATTACACCTCTTTTCTAAATGCTCAGCCCGACATCGCTGGCTTTCCTGAAGCGCTTGCTCGATACGCCCGCCCCGTCCGGCTACGAAGGGCCGGCCGCGCGCGTTTGGCGCGAGGAAGCATCCACGTTCGCCGACCGCGTCACGACCGACGTCGCCGGCAACAGTATGGCCGAGATCAATCCCGGCGGCTCGCCGACGATCATGCTCGATGGCCACATCGACGAGATCGGTCTCATCGTGCAGTACATCGACGATGACGGTTTCGTCTATCCGTCCGCGATCGGAGGCTGGGACTGCCAGGTCCTCGTCGGCCAACGCATTCGCTTCCTCGGCAAAGGCGGCGACGTGGTCGGCGTCGTCGGCAAGAAGCCGATTCACCTCATGAAAGCGTCGGATCGCGACAACGCGACCAAGTTCACCGACATCTGGGTCGACATCGGCGCATCGAATCGCGCCGAGGCGGAAGGGCGCATCAGCGTCGGCGATCCGGGGGTGATCGACTCGAAGACGATCGACTTCCCGAACAACCGCATCGTGTCGCGCTCCATCGACGATCGCATCGGCGCGTTCGTCGTGCTCGAGGCGCTGCGCCGCTACGCCCAGAATCCCGGACCCGCCCGCGTCGTCGCCGCGGCGACGACGCAGGAAGAGATCGCGTGGCACGGCGGCGGTGCGCTCGTCTGCACGAACTGCATCAACCCGACGATGGCGATCGTCGTCGACGTGACCTTCGCGACCGATCACCCGACCGTCGAGAAGAAAGAGATCGGCGATCACAAGATCGGCGGCGGACCCGTGCTGAGCCGCGGCGCCGTGATCTCGCCCGTCGTGTACGAGCTGCTGCGCAGCACGGCCGAGCGGCAGGGAATCAAATATTCCGTGCATGCAGCGGGGCGCGACACGTCGACGAACGCCGACACGATTCACATCTCGCGCGAAGGCGTCGCGACGGGCCTCGTGTCGATTCCGAATCGGTACATGCATTCGCCGAACGAGCTGGTGAGCCTGGACGACGTCGACAAGACGTCGACGTTGTTGGCGGAAGCCTGCCGAGCCATCACGGCGAAGACGGACTTTACGGCGCGGTAGCTTGTCATTCCGAGCGCAGAGAGGAATCTACCGTCTGACTCGCATGGCTAGCCGGCGGCGCCGCGACGGGAGATTCCTCGTCGCTTCGCTCCTCGGAATGACGGCGGTGATTGGCTGCGGCGTCGTACACCCAACCCCCGCCACCGCCGCCGACTCGCTCCGCCTCCGCCGCGACATCGAATACCTGGCGAGCCCCGCGCTCGCCGGGCGACTCACCGGAACATCAGGCAACGACTCCGCCGCCGCATACATCGCGCGCCGGTACGCGGCGCTGCACCTCGTCCCGCTCGATACCGATTTCCAACAGCGGTTCATCGCGCGACCGCCCGC
Source organism: Gemmatimonadaceae bacterium (assembly GCA_035606695.1). Taxonomy (NCBI): domain Bacteria; kingdom Pseudomonadati; phylum Gemmatimonadota; class Gemmatimonadia; order Gemmatimonadales; family Gemmatimonadaceae; species Gemmatimonadaceae bacterium. The sequence continues at coordinate 3,653 of DATNEW010000004.1, read as the reverse complement.
GCACTTCGGTCCGAGTCCATCGCTCCGAACGCAGAATGTGTTCGCGGTGTTGCCCGGTCGCGATCCCGCGCTTCGCGAACAGTTCGTCGTCGTCGGCGCGCACTTCGACCATCTCGGCGCGTCCACCGAGGGCGCGCTCGATCCCGACTCGCGCGAATTGCGTCTCGGTGCAGACGACAACGCATCCGGCACCGCGGCGGTGCTCGAGCTGGCGCGGATCTTCGCGCGCTCGCCGGCGCGCCGCTCGATCATCTTCGCCAACTTCAGCGGCGAAGAGCAGGGACTGCTCGGCTCCGAATACATGGTCGAGCACTTTCCCGCGACGCTCGACAGCGTGGATGCGATGCTCAACTTCGACATGGTCGGCCGCATGAAGAACGATCGGCTGATCGTGTATGGCGTCGCGACCGCCATCGAGCTGACCACGTTGCTCGACAGCGCGAATCAATCGACCGAGAAGTTGAACATCGCCGCGCAGGGCGACGGCTACGGACCGTCGGACAACACGTCGTTCTACGCGAAGAAGATTCCGGTGCTCTTCTTCTTCACCGACCTGCACGACGACTACCATCGCGCGACGGACGTCGCGAGCAAGATCAACGCGGCGGGCGAGGCGCGCGTCGTGAACGTCGCCGCGGCCGCCCTTCGTCGCATTGCCGACCGGCCGGCGCGACTGAGCTATGTGAACGTGCCGGCCAAGCCACAGATGAACGCCGGCGAAGGCGGGAGCCAGGTGTATCTCGGCTCCATTCCCGACATGGCCGGCGGTGACACACCGGGCTTGAGGCTCAGCGGCGTCCGCGCGGGAACTCCCGCCGACGCGGCGGGTCTCAAGGCGGGCGACGTCATCATCGAGTTCGGCGGCGTTCCGGTAAAAGACCTGTACGAGTACTCCAACGCCCTGTACTCGCACAAACCGGGAGATGAGGTCGACATCGTCGTGTTGCGCGACAGCAAGCGCGTGACGCTGCACGCGAGGCTCGGCAAACGCAGCGGATGAGGACGGTGCATGCTCGCTACGAACGGCCCGCGATGGTTCGATCGTACGACGCCAGATCCACGCTGGCCGAGCTTTGGCGTTTCGCTCATCATCACGGCCGCCATGTTTGCGGCGGCGCTCGCCGCGATGCGCACCATCGCGCCATGGCGTAGCGACACATCCGCGCCCGACAAACCGGTCGTCGTTCGACTCACGCCGCCGACACCCGCGCCGGTTCCCAAAGCCAAGCCCGTACAGACAGTTCAACAGGTGCCGCGCTCGGCGGTCGTCGCCGCACCGACGACGATTCCCACCACCATCGCACCAATTGCGACGCCTGGTCGCATCGACGTACCGCTCGTCGCCCCAGTGGTGCCGAGTGTGGCAGCGCCGGCGCGCACGAGCGCGGATAGCGGGGTCGGGGCTCGCGGCACCGCGGGTGCGGCGTCGGCATCGACGGGCGACCGCGTGTTCGCGGGCGGGGCACCGATCGCGCGGAGTGGAATGGTGCTGCCGCCGAAGGTGTTGGATACACCGGCGGCGCGCGATTCGATTATGAAAGTTCGCATGGCGGCGATTGTCGAAATGGCGAAGAAACCGCCGACCGGTGAGATCAAGGCCGAGATGGACGCGAGAGCGCGCCAAGCCGATCGCGTTGCGCGGCGCGCGACGACTGTCGGCAACGCGAACGACGTGCACGTGCCGATGGGCAAGGGCGTCGACGGCGTCGGCGTCGATGGCGGTCCGGGCAACGGCGTGAAGATGACACCGAACGGTCCCATGGTGAGCATTCCCTTCCCGCTTTTTTATCCGGGTCCGTCGCCGGCGCAGCGCAAGCGCGATTCGATCGTCAACGCCGACAACGTTGCGCGACTCGGCCGACTGGGCGTGCGCGTCAAAACGAAGGCGGATTCCGTGCGTGCCGACTCATTGCGCGCGGATTCGATCGCCAAGGCTCGCCGGCGAATCATTCCGTAGCTCGGAAGCGACGAGCGTCGCGCCGCTCGCTGATAACTTCCAGCGATGCCGCTCCACGTCTGGACGAGCGCTCGCTACAGCTTTCCGCTGCCCGAAGGGCATCGCTTTCCGATCGCGAAGTACGCGATGCTGCGCGATCGCGTGCTGGCCGAGGGGATCGTGCCGCCGGAGTGTGTGCACGAGCCGGCGTCCGTCGCGCGCGACGATTTATTGCTCGTGCACACGCGCGACTACGTCGATCGCTTCACGCGCGGCGAGCTCACGTCCGGCGAAGCGCGAACGCTTGGCTTCCCGTGGTCTGAGGCGCTCGTCGAGCGGTCGTATCGTTCGACGGGCGGCACGATGGAAGCGACCGCGCACGCCATGACGCACGGCATCGCAATGAACCTGGCGGGCGGGACGCATCACGCCTTCCCCTCGCATGGTGAGGGGTTCTGCGTATTCAACGACGTGGCGATCGCGATTCGTGCGCTGCAGCGCGACAGACGCATCGAGCGCGCGGCGATCGTCGATCTCGACGTGCATCAAGGCAACGGAACGCATGCGGTGTTCGCGAGCGATGAGCGTGTCTTCACGTTCAGCATGCATGGCGGGCGCAATTATCCGTTTCACAAAGTGCCGGGGCGGCTGGATCTCGAGCTGGACGATCGCACGGGGGACGACGAGTATCTGTCGCTGCTCACCGAAGCGATGCCGCGCGTGATGGCCGCCGCGCGTGCGGACCTGGTGGTCTATCTCGCCGGCGCAGACCCGCACGAGCACGATCGTCTGGGCCGATTGGCGCTGACGTTCGCGGGTCTCGAGCAGCGCGACGCATTGGTGTTCGATGCGTGCCGCAACGCCGGTGTTCCAGTGGCGGTGACGATTGCCGGCGGCTACGGCGATCCGATCGACGCCACCGTCCAAGTCCATGTGAACACGGCACGTATCGCATCGAGATACTCGATGTCCCATTAGTAAACATGTGCTGCTTTTTTCATCTGGCAGTTTGCATGGAAGTTTGCAATTGACTGCTTCATTCCGGGTGCGATCTGCCGATGCTGATGGGTCATCAGGGAGTCATGTCGTTGGCTCGACGCAACATGCAGCGCCCTGTCCGCCCGTACCGTCGGACGGCCCCTCGCTTGCCTTAGTTGGCGGCATCTCCCTGACATCAGGCTGGGGCGTCACGATTGGCCCCCCAAGAGATCGATCCCACCCCACTCCGCCAGGAGCACCAATGCTTCGCATTCGTAAAGGCTTCACGCTCATCGAACTTCTGATCGTCGTCGTGATCATCGGCATTCTGGCCGCGATCGCGATCCCGAAGTTCGCGAACACGAAGGAGAAGGCGTACCTGGCGTCGATGAAGTCGGACCTCCGCAACATGGCGACCGTCCAGGAAGGCTACTTCTCGGATTTCCAGGTCTACACGAACGGTACCGCGCTCAACCAGGGTGGTTCCACGCAGTCGCTCGTCGGGTTCGTCCCGTCGGCTGGTGTGCGCGTCGTTGCGGCGAACACGGGTGGCACGGGCTGGAGCGCCACGGCGGCTCACAGCGCCACGACCCGTACCTGCGCGATCTTCCTCGGTGTGGCGGCGGTCTCGCCGGCCACCGTCGAAGCAGAACCGAAGTGTAACTAAGCTTTCACTGCGGGGGGTGCCTAACGGCGCCCCCTGCACCCCCAGCCGCCGCCCGGCGGCGCGTACGACCAA